>CAUQEK010000001.1:0-58563 GCA_963517385.1 uncultured Candidatus Saccharibacteria bacterium
GCCTAAACCTTTGAAAAAATTATCAAATGCGATTTTGAAGGCGCACATGATGAGTTTTTTGAAAAATTCTGAATATGCGACGATGCCAACCGAGATTGCAATTGGTGATTTGGTGCCAAAAAATCGTAAATATTTTAAAGTACCGGTAGAGGCGCTCTCGAATGGTGTGGATTTGTCACAGTTTAAGCCGGCAAAAGCTAGTTCGGAGATTTTGAAAAAATATCAGCTTGATGACGATAAAGATAAAATTATGTACATCGGACGGGTGGATCCGGAAAAAAGTATTGATGTGGTGGTGAAGGCTTTTGCTTTGCTTTTGGCGGATGAGATTTCGAATACTGAACTGGTGATTGTGGGTGATGGCATCGATGTGGCGAGATTGAAAGAACTTACTGAGGAGCTGGGCATTAGTGAGGAGGTAAAATTCCTCGGTAAAATTATGATGCCGGAACTCGCAAAAGTTTATCGCATGGGTACAATGTTTGCTACGGGCTCTGAGACTGAGACTCAAGGAATTGTTTTGATTGAGGCGGCGGCAACCGGTTTGCCCCTTGTAGCCGTGAATGCTGGAGCGGTGGGGGAAATTTGTGTGAATGGCTTTAATGGTGAACTTGTGGAGGCTGGCAATGTCGAAGCGTTCAAAGAAGCTATGAAAAAGATTCTTTTGGACAAAAAGTTGCGAGAGAAATATAGTAAGAATTCCCTGGAGATTTCCAAGAAACATGATTTGAGACATACCTTGAAGCGTTTCGAAGAAATTTATGAGGAAGCGATTCGCTTAAAACGTGCAGAAGCGGAATAATGAGATTGGAGAAAATAATGCAGAAAAAATGGTCTTGGCAGGATTTACCTAAACATTTTACGATTTTAGCCCCGATGGAGGGGGTGACGGATGTGGTTTTTCGTCAAGTGATTAACCGGGCAGGTAGACCAGATGTGTTTTTTACGGAATTTACTAATGTTTCTTCTTTTGCCTCAGAGAAAGGTCGCGATAATGCACTTGAACGTCTCGATGTGGTAGAGACTGATTCACCGATTATTGCACAAATCTGGGGAAAAAATCCAGAGCAGTTTGGCTTACTGGCTAGCAAATTGGAGGGGCTAGGTTTTGATGGATTGGATATTAATATGGGATGTCCGGATCGTCATGTTAATAAGGTGGGTGGCGGAGCGGCGATGATCCGTACGCCGGAATTAGCCCTTGAATGTATTCGTTCGGCGAAAGCAAACACTAATCTACCGGTTTCGGTGAAGACGCGCCTTGGCTTTACTTACGTTGATGAGTTTCGTGAATGGCTACCGAAAATTCTAGCGGAGGATGTGGCGAATTTGACTATTCATTTACGCACGCGCAAGGAGATGTCGAAAGTGCCAGCACATTACGAGTTAATCCCAGAGATTTTAGCTATTCGTGATGAAGTCGCACCACAGACTTTGATTACGATTAATGGTGATATTGCGGATATGGCGGACGTGGTCAAATTAAGTGAGGCATATCCGGGAGTGAATGGCTTTATGATTGGTCGTGGGGTATTCTTCAATCCATATTGTTTTACTGATCGTAAACCAGTGGGGTTGGGTGGAGAAGTTGAAATTCCGGAGGTTATGGAATTATTCCGTTTTCATCTGGATGTCTTTGATGCGAGATGTCGAGAGTTAGAAGAACGCGGCTCGAGGTATCCATTTGAGCCACTGAAGCGTATGTTTAAAGTCTACGTGAACTCTTTTGATGGAGCATCTGATCTGCGTGTAAAATTGATGGATTGTAAAAGTACTGCAGAAATTCGAGCGGCATTAGACGAATTTTGTGCAAAATTGTAACAAAAAAGAGGGGGTTAATTCCCCTCTCTCTAGATTAGTTAGCCGCAATATGCCAAGTCAAATCTGTAGCATTAAACATCAGACGACATTGCTCCTTTCCGACTAAGACGTCGAAGACGTGAATCGCGGTATTGCCGACGAAACGGATGTGGGTGCGGAGTAATTCCGTCACCTCAGACTCTTCGTAGCCACGTCGCTTGAACGTCAGCGGCTGGCATGGAGTCATTTGATAGCCGAAAAGGGCCATCACTTCGACACGTTCTAGATTGTTAAGATTAGTTTGGTTTTGCATAAGTAACTCCTAAATTTAAATATAAGAGTCATTTATGTGAGCCTGATTTATTGGCTCCTGGCTAAAAGTATAAATGACGATACTTAAAGCTAAAACATTTTCTCATTGCCAGTGACCGAAGTATAGCAAGATATTTTAATTTTAGCACAAAAAGTATGTTTTAATGCAAAAGATAAGATTTTGTGTAGATGAAATTTTGCTCAAAATTTAGGCATAAAAATGGGGAATGCGAGGCATAAAAATGGGAGGCAGAGCCTCCCGAAAAAGCGTGAAAATTGCAAACCGATAGTTGCTGCTGATATTTTGGAAGAAGAATACTAGAGAGTAGTAGTTTTTTCAGGGAGCTAGTATTCGATATCAGCAATTTTTTGGAATTTTAATAATCTAGTTGCATGTGCTATGTATGATTAATCGTTGTAGAACCCTAGGGTTCTAGCTGAATTTAGCATCACCTCCTTTTCGGAATCCCAAGCTCCCTGAAAATATTCAGGATGATTTTTGTAATCTTGCGCAAATCTCTGAACATCCCCAGGGTTGCTGGAATCATAGCTATTGCCATAAACATCGTTGGTTATAATAACGCCCATATGGAAACCCCCTTCCATAAACAAGCAATTTTCACGTACACTAACCTAAATCCTAGTTAGATTAGACGGCTTAATTCTACCATAAAAATGCTGATATGTCAATGTTAAAAAATTGACAAGATTAGAAAAAAATTGTAGAATATAAGAACGGATTAAGATTAATTAGTGTGACTTTTTTGATAGTAGTTCTTTAAGAGGAGGTTTCCGTATGGAAAAAGATTGCGAAAATGAAGTTTATGTTGCTAATGGTGAAATTCGGGTACTAATCATGGCAAGAATATTAGCTTGTTTTGTGATTTTCGGATTATTGCTTGGTGTGATACCTATGCCAATATCAGTAATTTTAATATTGCTGATGTGGCTTACGAATTTTGGTGTGGGTGGATCAATCGTCTTTGATCGCGTTTGCCTAGTTTGTTTGCATGTCGATAAACCACAGAAAATGATAACTATTTTTTCTGAAATGTTACTTAGTGCATTTATTTGGGGATATGCTGTTTATTGGCTGAACTTCTGGTTATTGTTAATCTTGTCGATATTTTCGATCTTGACGGTAGCTTGGACAAATCTAGATCACAATATGAAGTATGTGGATTTGTATGGTAGAGGAATTAATGTTGCAGTTGAGCTGGCGAATGGGAGATTCATTAACTTGGCTATAGTGCCAATGTTTGTAATTTTCGGTTCAGTCTTCGGTGCGTCATTTAAGTTGTTATATGTGATGATTATTGCTGTGATACTCTATTATATTCACAATAGGATTTTAATTGAAGTCACTAGATCATAAGATATAAATCTCCTGGCACTCCAGAAATGGGGTGCTATTTTTTGGATTTTGAAAAAATAGTTTTATTTTACTCTCATTTTTAAAAAAGCTTATGCTAAAATAAAATAAAATCTGGAGAGAAAAAGATGGGTAGAAGGCATATCAAAAATCGGGTATATCAAAGAACCGAACGAAAAATTTTTAATGCTTTGGCAAGTATATCAAAAGATAAAAGTTTAGCCGAAATCCAAATACGCGAGCTTGTCAGGGTAGCTAAGATTGCTGAGTCGACATTTTATGATCATTATCGTAATTTGGCAGATTTGATGAATAAAAATCGTGCTGTTTTCTTGAAACATCTGGAAGATGAAGTAAAAACAAATTTTCAATTAGAGATGAGTATGGAACAATTTTATGAAAAATTGTTCATTTTTTTATACAAAGAAAATCGTTTGGAATTAATGCAGATGGACTTTCATAAAATGATGAATTTGGCGTTATTTCGAGTGGAATTTAAGATGTTGATTTATCGCTTTTGGAATCGCTATGATCCGGAGCTAATGGAAGCAATCTACGACCATTTCCTGGCAGATTTAGTGGCAGAATTGTATCGTTGGCGTCGCGAAAAATATCACAAAAACTTTATCGTGAAGCACGCGCGAAATTTGGTATATTTGACGAAAAATGCCCCGAGATTTTATGTGAATTTGGCTTAGAAAAAACGTGAATTTGGCCTGGAAATATATGAAGCTGAATTATATATACGCGAATCTGGATTAGAAATACGTAAACCTGGCTTGGAAAATGGAGCTATTCGATACTTGTAACCTCACCATCTTTGAGATGTAAGAGACGTTGATTTTTAGAGCCTCGGAATTTTAGGGTAAGATCACGCTCGGCAAGGACGAATGGTCCGTCGATTAAGGCGTCGAGGGTTTTGAAAAATTCCCATTGGTCATTCTGTTTTGCCTTAATTTCTTCATAAGTGTAGCCAGAAAATGACCAAACATTCCAACCAAGTTCTTCTTTGACGAATTTGGCGATTTCGATACAGGCTTCGGCTTGAAGTGACGGTTCCCCACCACAGAAAGTAAGGCCGGTTTGCCCCTTGAGGGAGCGGAGTTCTTGTTTGATATCTTCAATATCGACAAGAACCCCACCTTCTTCGTCCCAGGTTTCTTGATTTTGGCAGCCCTCACAGTGGATAAAGCAACCTTGAGTCCAAATCACGGCACGTAACCCATAGCCATTAACGATACTATCATGTTCAATCGGGCCGGAAAGACGGATATGGGTTTTATCAGAACCAGGGACGCGGGACGACATTTAGGCCTTTCCTAGAGAGGACTTAGCGGTATGCTTGGCGTGTTCGCGGGCGGCCTTTTCGGCTTTGGTGTAGGTGCCAGAAACATTGTGTTTGACACGGTCATGTTCTTCAGCGCGTTTCGCATCATTCCAACGATCAAGCGAGCCTACAAGGTAGCCAGTAATGCGACGGAGACGTTCAAAAGGAATCTCTCCTTCAAGACGACCACAAGATGGGCAGCGTTCGCCTGGAATAATTCCAGAAAAACCACAGACTGGGTCGCGATCGACTGGATGGTTAACTGAGCCGTAGCCAATACCGGAATCGTGCATCTTACGAATGACAGCTTCGAAGGCTTCGATATTTTGTGAAGGGTCGCCATCAAGTTCGACATAAGAAATATGGCCGGCTGGACAGAGTGCGTGATATGGCGCTTCAATTTCAATTTTTTCAAAGGCTGAGATTGGGAAGTAAACTGGAACATGGAATGAATTGGTGTAGTAGTCACGATCATTTACGCCCTCAATGAGACCAAATTCCTTGCGGTCCATCTTGGTGAAGCGTCCGGCGAGACCTTCGGCTGGGGTACCAAAGAGTGTGAAATTGAGGTGATATTTTTGGCTATAATCATCACATCGCTTGGTCATATGTTCGATAATTTCGAGACCTTTCTTTCTGGCTTCTTCATCTTCACCGTGATGTTTGCCGAGCATAGCTTTGAGAGTTTCGGCAACGCCGATAAAGCCAATAGAAAGTGAGCCGTGCTTGATTACATCGCGTAGGGTATCGTCTGGTCCGAGTTTTTCGCTACCAAACCAGTTCCCCTCACCCATGAGAAATGGGAAGTTGCGGACGTGTTGATTGGCTTGGAATTCAAAGCGCTCGAGTAGCTGGTCGGCAACTAAATCCATTAATTCGTCGAGTTCTTTATAGAAGCCTTTCCAGTCTGCTGTTTTACGTTCTTTGAGTGCGATGCCATGTTTAATGCCAAGGCGGACTAGGTTAATAGTGGTAAAAGATAGATTACCACGACTGGTTGCGATTCCATTGGATTCTGGGAAGATAGAAGAGAAAACGCGAGTACGACAACCCATGGTAGCAATCTCAGTATTATAGTCGCCTTTCTTGTAGTACTTGATATTGAATGGAGCATCGATGAAGGTGAAATTCGGGAAGAGACGCTTGGAGGAGACTTCCATACTGCGCTTGAAGAGGTCGTAGTTTGGATCTTCTGGATTGTAATTGACGCCCTCTTTTACTTTAAAAACTGAGATTGGGAAGATTGGTGTCTCGCCGCGACCAAGACCTCGTTCAGTAGCTTCGAGAAGCATCTTGGAAACGAGACGACCTGATTCGGTGGTATCGGTGCCAAAATTAATAGAGGTGAATGGAACTTGGGCGCCAGCACGGGAGTGCATGGTGTTTAGATTGTGAATGAAGCCCTCCATGGCTTGGAAGGTCTGGTTTTCAGTATCCTTTTTCGCTTCATCAATGACAATGGCTGGAATCTTGAGAGATTTTAGAGTTTCTTCGTCACCGTATTTAATATCTTCTGGAATGGTTATATCAACTTTTTTACCGGAGAATTCGTTATATTTTTTAAGATTAGCGCGGAGGGTTTTCTTAAAAGTTTTGTCGACACCGGGAGCCATAGCGTAATCGAAATTTGGAATAGCCTGGCCGCCGTGTTGCTCATTCTGATTAGCCTGAAGGATGATGGCAGCAAGTGCAGCATAGGAGCCGATGGAATTTGGTGTACGGAGATGACCATGCCCGGTATTAAAGCCGCCATTAGCGAAGAGTTTTAATGGATCAGTTTGGCAGCAAGTTAATGTACCGGTGGCATAGAAATCTAGGTCATGAATATGAATGTCACCACGGTCATGAGCGGCACCAAAACGTGGTTCCATGAGAACAGATTTGGCGAAAAACTTAGCACCTTCGGCACCAAATTGAAGCATTTTACCCATAGCGGAGTTACCGTCGACGTTCGCATTACTACGCTTAATGTCTGAATTTTGTTTGGCATCAAGTACGGCAATGGTGCGATAGGCATCCATGAGGCTGGTTTGAGCCATGCGGCGAACCGTGCGCTCATTGCGGTAAGAAATATAAGCTTTGGCGGTTTTCTTATAACTTGATTCCATGAGAACTTTTTCAACAATATCTTGAATTTGTTCGACGGATGGGGTTTTCTTTTGGTCAAGTTTTTCAAATTCTGAAACAACTTTTTCAGCTAGGCGCTTGGCGCGTTCTTCTTTGAATTCTTCAGTGGCAGCACCAGCTTTTTTGATGGCATTGGTGATTTTTTCGATATCAAATGGGACAACTTTTCCATCTCGCTTGACAACTTTTTTGAGCATAAAAAATAAATCTCCTTATTCTAACAATCTTCTCTTTTAATTATTTTTGTTTGCTTTTTACGCTATATATGTTTTGGCAATTACGCTATATATAGTGTCTATGCTTATTCTATAACGCTATATGTAGCGTGTCAACATAAAATTGGTTGTACTATTTAGACATTTTATGTTATAGATGTATAATATTCAGAGATGAGAAAAAAGTTGAATAATAATAAAGTTATTATGCCGGAAAAGTGCTGGGTGGGTGATTCACAGAAAATCTGTTACAAGACTCGTGAAGAAGCCGAGGTGGCCGCTATGGTGGCGGCGCATGATTATCACGCGCCGACGTTATCTGTGTATCGTTGTGAATATGGCGACCACTATCACTTGTCTTCTCGGTAATTCTTGACAGAAATTTAAGGTGCTGTATTTTAACACATCTACTTAGAATACAGTCTTCTCTTAAGATATCTAGGTATGCCAGAGTCAGGTACGGCTGGAATAATTTTTTTAGTATTCTTATCTTGGGTAGTTGTTGAGTCTGGCTGTTTCTGATGATTAGATTTTTCTTTTGATTCTATGCTCGGATGAGATGAATGATCTTCTTGGTGATTTTTTGTGTTAGGGGTATCGGAGTTATTGTTATGGTCTTCATTATTTTTCTCGGAATTAGAATGCTTATCTGGTTTAGATTTATTATCGGTTTTTTGCTTATCGGGCTTTCCGCTCCCTGGCTCCCTTTTATCTTCAGACTCCTTTTTGCCTTCAGATTCCTTTTTATCTTCGGACTTTTTATTAAAAATGCCACGGAGTCGGTCTGTAAGATTTTCAGTTTGTTCCGAAAAGGCATTATGTTTTAGAATATCTAATTCTCGAAGTAGGTCGCCAAAATGATTGTCTTCAGGCTCCTCTGGTGGTTTCGGTGGCTCGGAAGGGTCGGGATTGGTGGAGTTATTCGAATTACTTGGATTATTTGGATTACTTGGATTGCTCGGATTGCTCGAATCGTTTGTCTTATTGGAGTCGCCTGAATTGCTTGGATTATCTGAATCTTCCGAATCGTCGGTTTTATCTGGTTTGCTATCCTTGATTGGAATGTTTTGCTCTTCGGTTTTATAGATCCTAGCGTCATCGCCGATATAATGGATTAAAATATGGTGAGCTTTGGTGGGGTCGAGTTTGTCAAAATTTAGGTTGTCGCTGGAAGTGAACCCTTGAGCCACACCGTCAATAACCAGTAGCTTCTGTTTGGTTTCATGGTGATAATTTGGGTCAGAAATTTTAGTCGGAAGCGGGGTGATTTCAGCACGCCATTTACGGCCTTTAAATTCAAGCTCGACGATTTTTGGCCTTAAATCTTCGAATTCGACAAATTTAGTTGCATAATGCTCAGGATCTTGTTGCAGACGAAGTGGTCGATCAGTGTAGGTGTTGGTGATACTGAAATTATTTCCGTCGAATGTCACAGTATAGGTTGGAATATCTCCATTTTGAGCACGAGTCTTTGGCTTATTCTCCACTAACTCTAATTTTTCATCGATGAATTTTTCACTAGCGGCGTTACTAAAATAATGACCATGCATATCAAGGGTAAAATCATAAACCGAACGGGTATATTCTGACCTACCACCATCGCCATTGATGATAAACGGTGTGAGATGTTTAGCCTCTAAAAGATATTTAAGCTTCTGGATGTACTCACCACTAGCGTAATCGAAATAGATTTCGGCTGGAGTAGAGAGAATGAAACCTTTAGTGGTGTCGTGTTGAAGTTTTTGTTCGGACGAAATTTGATAGATTGCTTGGTAGAGGTCAATGATCGATGCGTTTTTCACGGAAGTATTAGACTCGTCGTAATATTGTTTTAGTTGCTGCTCTAACTGAAGTAGATTGTCGGTGTTGGTATTAAAATCTGTAATTTTTTGATATTTGGCAAAACCATGATGGTCGGTAGCGAAATTTACTTTATAGATATGAAAAAGTGCATGCCTATGTTTTCTGGCTTCGATATTGCTAATTAGTTTTTTGTATTGCAAAGACAAGGCGGCTGGATTGGCTTTATTAAAATTAATGGCGACAATATATTCATGATCGATACTATTGATTTTTGGATGAGCCAAACGATCCTGGAGTTGCTTAATGAAATATGGCGAATAACCAACATTTAGAGTGCCAGGTTTTGCGAGTTTTTTTGCGCCATGTAGAATTTGACCAATTATATGTGCAGATTCGGCGTAAGCATCGCGGTCTGCATAGGCAAGATGCCCTGAAATAAGGTTTTGATGGATAAACTGGAATTTTCCGAGATTGATTTCGGAAAATCCTAGTGGGTCAAAGAAGCTACCGCACATAAAATCACCGGAATTGCACCAAGTACCAATTTTCCCGGAAAACTTAGTGTTTGGCAGATAAGGTTTTTGCGCTCCTAGGATGCCATGCTCTACATCACAATCGGGGACATTAATGCGATAATCGGAATGTATACCATGATAACATGGTTTGTCCTTACCTTCTCCTTCTGGGAGATGTAATTTAGGATCGCCGAAAGTTGAGAGGTAGATAATTTTTTCGGGATCAAATGTGCGAATGGCGTGACTCATCACGATGGCGCCCTGAGAATAGCCACCGAGAATAAATTTAGTATTCGGACAGCGATGAGTGATATCGTGATATAGTGTATGTATTTCGTTGATGCCCGTCGTTACACTATTGTTAAAATAATCATTTTTGCCAGCATGAATATAGGTATCGGCAATTGCTCCGAGATTCTCTACGCTCACGGCTGGATATTGATATTTATATCGGTTTGATTCTCCGAGGTCATAAAAATCGTAGGATTTATTTGCTGACTGTAAAACCCCGACGAGATTATCTTTAAATTTTTGATAATTAATATTAGTCTTAGCTTTCTCTCCTGAACCTCGAGCGAAGACGGCTTGAATGTCTTTGCACTCAACGGCTTTCGAATTGACAGAGGCTAGTGGTGTCAGGCTAGTAATACATATAGCCAAAGCACTGGAAAAATAGAGAAAGCGCGGAGTTTTTTGGGGTATCTTAGGCTTAATTTTGGGTTTTTTACAAACAACAAAATGAGACTGTCTGGATGAGGACATAATTTCCTTTCTATTTTGTATTTTCGGTAAAAGTTCTAATTTGATTATTGGCTGAAATGCAAAATAAGACAAGTGGAAATGAGTAAAAATGATGGAAAAACGAACTTTCTTCTCTGTTATTTTAAGAAAAAATTAGTTAAGCATAAGCAAGTTATGAGGAATGAAAAATAATCAAAAAAAAGAACCACTACAGCTCTGGGATAAAAATATTTTATTTAAAACTAATTTTTGAGTTTTGGTAAGACTAGTTCAGCGATTTTTTCTGGAGTTTCGTAATTAATGAGATGGCCTGCATTCGGGATAAAATCCACTTCAGCGTGGAATTTTTTGGCAATTTCTTTTACCTTGCGGGATGGATTCATGCGATCTTTTTTACCAGCTATAAAGTAGGCTTGTTTTTCGAAATTAAAATCAGAAATGGAGTAAGACATAGAAAAAACAGCAGCTCGCATTTCATCTCGAATGGAAGTAAATTTACGAGCGCATGCGTAGGTGAGATTGAGAATTTGACGTTTCTTGGAACGATGGGCGCCCGCAATAAGAAATTCTGTGCAGACATAGCTAACAAATTTATTAGGCACTAAGGCAATTAGTGGAATTAGAGGTAAAATAAATTTTGGGGGATGAGTGGCGATAGGGCTAAGGAAGAAAATTTTGTTATGAATGAGGTGGCTATATTTTTCGGCAGTGGCGGCGGCGAGGATAGAACCCATAGAATGGCCAATAAGAATTGGATGATCTAGATGTTTATCGAGGATATAATTGGCAATAAAATCTGCATAGCCGTCTCTGGTGAAATCGGTTAGTTTTGGCAGAGTCTCATCTTGTGTATTAAAGGCTGGTGGAATGTCGGGACTAAAAACCTGGTAACCTTCAGCTTCGAGCAATTTTTGAAATTCAGCCAAGCCTAAATGATTGCCACGAAAACCATGGACGAGTAGAATGGGTGGTTTTTGGTCGGATTTTTTCATTAATTAAACAGCTTTAATTTTTTCGAGCGCGTTCAAAATTCCTTCACGGTCAAAACCAAGAACTTGGATCGGATTTTTGTCGGATTCATCAGTAATGATGGTAATTGGAACCGCAGAAATGCCTGGAAAATTACTAGCATCAAGTTCAACGTATTCAAGATTTTTTTGCTCTAACCAATCGATAAGAGCGTGGCAATAGCCGCAAGTAGGACTCGTAATGACTTTAATCATAACATCCTTTCGTTGTTAATTATTATATTATTCTAAAACATTTTAGGAAAAATCACAAGGATTAAACTAGAGTGACTTAGCTTTATCAAGTTGAGGGTCTTTGTCTTCGGTGATATCTTGGACAGTGCGATCAATTTCGACGTCTGGCTTGATGCCGGTCTTATTGATTGAGGAGCCATTCGGTGTATACCAGTGAGCAGTAGTAACCTTGAGTTTACCGCCATCGCTGAGATTGAGCATAGTCTGCATGACACCTTTTCCAAAAGAAGTCATACCGACAATAGTGGCTTTTTGATAATCTTTGAGGGCGCCAGCAACGATTTCAGAGGCAGAAGCAGTAGAGCGATTAATCAGAACGATGGTTTTGGTGTCCTTAAAAATAGGATTTTTGCCACGAGGGACGTAGTCGGTTTTGTCGTCGTTATGGATAGATTTTTCAATCATATATTTATCACCGCCGTTAAGCCAAAGAGAGAGCATTTCACCCGCCGCTGAGACATAGCCACCACCGTTATTGCGAAGGTCAAGGATAACTTTATCAACTTGCTTGGCTTTAGCTTGCTCAGCGAGCTTACGCACAAGAGAGCCGGTGTCTTCGGCGAAGCGGTAAACAGAGATAATGGCGGTTTTATCACTATAGGAAATGTCGGCGGAGACGTTGTTGATTTTTTCGCGAGTCATTTCGAAAGTTAAAGTGTCGGCACCACGGAGTATTTCAACTTTGACCTTATCACCGGCTTTACCGCGGAGCTTTTTAGCAACATCTTCGGTGGTTTTACCGTCGACATTTTCGTCGCCAATTTTCATAATACGATCACCAGGTTTAATGCCGGCCTTACGCGCAGGATTGTCTGGAAGTGTGCGCACAACCACAGTGTGATTATTACGAAAAGTGAGTTCCATACCAACGCCGGCTTCATTAATTTCGCCGTTGAGATCAGATAAGAATTCGTTCCCTTCCTTGGCGGTAAGATAAGTAGTGTAGGGATCATCAAGCGCAGCGGCAATACCACGCTTAGCTCCAGTGAGAGCATTTTCTTCGGTGACTTCACCATCATAGAAGGATTTTAACTCGGTGTAGATTTCGTTAAGAGAATCCCAATTGGCCTGTTCATTTTTACGAAAGCCAATATAAGGAGAAAAATTAGTAAGAATAAATTGCCAATTAGAGCCAACAAAAAAACCTATAACGAGGAAAATAAATGAGGTGATAATTGAAGTGCTAAGATTGATTTTTCGTGGTTTCCACTCTGTTTTCATTACTTAATTATAGCATAATCAATAAGACTAGGTGGCGGTTTTTAGGTCAAAAAAATACCGCTGGCTTGCGGTATTTTTTGAAGGTAATGATCTAGTCAAAGTGGATGTAGTTGGTGAATTGATTTGGACTGACGCGAGTACGGACGCCGAAGTCACCCCATTGACCAGACTTGGACGAGTATGGGTTGTTATATTCAGAGACCGTAATAGTGCCATCAGTATTAACAGATTCAACCCAGGCTACGTGACCGAATTGACCACTAGTGGTTTGAGCGATAGTGTGGGCAGCAGGTACGCGGTCGACACGGTAGCCACGGGCACGAGCGGCAGCGGCCCAGCTGTAGGCGTTACCCCAACCGGTGATGCGAATATTTCGACCGTAGTATTCAACGGCTTTATAAGCAGCATAGCTAGTACATTGACAAATGTAATAAGAATCTAGAACGCCAGCGATGTTGTCGCGAGGGCAAGAGTATCCGTAATTGCCGACAAATGCGCCGTAACTGTTAAAGCCGTCAGCTTTGGTACCGAATCCAGCACTAGTGGAAGCGCGGGAGAGATATTCCTGATACTCTTTATTAATTAACTTAATCTTTTCTTCCCTGGAAGCGGCAGCTTCTGCAGCGAAGGAAGCAGCATTGTCTTTATACTTTAAAATTAATTCCTGTTGTTCGGCTTTCTTATCTTCGATAGCTTTGCGCTGGATTTGTTGGTCTAAAATAATGCGGTCAATTTCAGTCTTTTGCTTTTCGAGATCATCTTTCATGGTCTTCACATTTTGAGCAGAGGAATTTACCTGGTCTTTAGCAGTGTCGATGCGAGATTTCTTTTCGGCAAAATCTGAAAGTGAGCTACTACTAGCTAACACCATAATAGCGTCGGTTTCACCTTCAAGATGAATATTAACTAGCATATTTGCAAGAGCTGCACGTTGAAGTTTAAGTTTTTTAGTAGTGTCTTCAATTTTGATTTTGAGGTCACTAGCTTCGGCTTCGTTCGCCTTAATACGTGCTTCGTAGACAATAATTTCCTGTTGCATACGTTCGACTTCACCTTCGAGGGTAACAGCGGCTTTGGCGGCTTGGTTGGCTTTTTCGGCGGCTTCGACTTCAGCTTTTTTGGCGGTACGGCAGGCAGCGCTAGTACAGTAGGCCTCATTCTCTACTGCTGAAACATTAGAGTTGTTCTTTTGAATGAATGGAATAGAGCCTAAAATGAGCGCAAAAATTAGGGTAAAAATAAGAGTACGACCTTTTTTCATGGTTTTAACTTTACGATAATTTTTTGCGTTTTTTCGAATCTTAAAATTGTTTTTTATTTTGCTCATTAAACTATACTCCACTATAATTTAATTTGTTATTTCGGTATCTTACAATACTTTTGCTATATTTTAGCACAGAATAATATGAAAAGGCAATGCTTATTTTGACTTGGTGAAGGAAAAAGCTCTGCTTATTTTGAGCAGAGCGGAATAGTGCTGTTTGATATTTTAAGCAGAGCGGAATGAAAAGAGTGGATTTTTTAAGCTAAGCGGAATATTTAGAGGCGTTTGAGGTATTTGCGGACGGCAATGGAAGATGAGAGGAAGGCGATGAAGATACCAAGTAGAGTGAGGGCTAGGCCAATTAGAAAAATGCTTGGTGAATTTACAAAACTAGAAACTAGGGTGACGTCAATATCATAGCCACTGAGTTTTGGGCCGATGAGGCGGAAGAGGAAGAAGCCGATGATAGTTGAGATGATGCCGGCAAAGAAGCCAGACATGATCGCCTCGATAAGAAATGGTCCACGTATGAAATGATTATCGGCGCCAACTAGTTTCTCCATGTAGATTTCTTCACTACGAGAGTAAATAGCCATGCGGATGGTGTTGAAAATGACCAGAACTGAGATAACTAGAAGAATGAGAGAAATAGCGAGACCACCAGTTTTAGCAATGTTGGACCAGGAAGTAATGGTTTCGATGGCGGTGTCATTAGTGTCGTAGGTCGGTTCCTTTTTTGGATCGAGATTTTCGTGAACTTCCGAATCAGTATTAACGATTTCCTTAATAGTATTAAGTTTATTGGTGTCGTAGACTTTTATGCGAAGTGCGGAAGGCATAGAGGAAAGCATGAGTTCTTTCATGTCAGGATCATCGAGGGTAGAAAGGAGATTGTTCTCATTGTTTTTCTTGGTTTCCTCGACGAATTTATTGAATTCTTCTTCGGTAGTAGTGTAGGAAATTTGACGAATGTTGGAGTCGGAGGAGAATTTTTTCTTGATTTTTTCAAGTGTAATAATTTCAGTATTGGGCTTAAAATAAATGGTAATATCGACTTTTTCGCGCATTTTATCGGCGGTAGAAGATAACACTAAGCTAGCAGTGGCGGTAGCAAAAAGTAGAGTGAGGGTGAGCGTCATCACGAAAGTCGAAGTGATAGAAAGCCAAATATTACGACCATAGCCAATGATGCCGTATTTCATGATGCGAAAATTAGTGCGAAGGAGATGTCCGCGACTGTTTTTCTGCATGGTCTTAAGTTTTCTTAAGGTTTCATTTTTTTGTTTCATAGGCTTCCTTATTGAATTAAACGGTGATTGCGCGAGCGTTTGGTTTGGTTGGATTCGGGCGGCCTGGAGTTAGTGATAGAATTGGAATTTTCGTGAGGAACTCTGAGCTGTGAACGTTGACTATCGCGGTAAAGTTCGGTTTCGCGTCGAGGAGTGGTCTCGCGACGAGGTTCAGTCTCATGACGGAATTCGGCTTCGCGACGAGGTTCGGTTTCTCGTCGAGGGGTGGCCTCGCGGCGATTAGTTTCGTAAGGCGGAGCGGTTTCGCGGCGGAGTTCGGCTTCGGCGGTTTTATAGAGATAGGAAGTCGGGCGCATGTGGCCTGGCTGTGGTAGATCAGAAATACCATCATTATCGGTGTCAAGGCGATAAATACCATGCTCTTTTTGGTCGGAAATAATTTTACCATCACGCATAGTGATAACGCGTTTTTTCAAGAGATTAACAATATTGGCGTCGTGAGTAGTGACTAAAATAGTGGTGCCGTAATTGTTAATTTTTTGCAATAAATCAATAATTTCCTTAGAAGTTAAGACATCGAGATTACCAGTCGGCTCATCGGCGATGAGGATTTTTGGTTGACGAGCGACAGAGCGAGCAATCGAGACACGCTGTCTTTCCCCACCAGAGAGGTCAGCTGGAAAACGATTAGCTTTATCGGAGAGGCCGACAAGATCAAGTACTTTTGGTACGGTGTTTTCAATTTCATGGTTCGACATGCCAGCAATTTCAAGCGCGAAGGCGACGTTTTCAAAGACTGTACGAGATGGAAGTAGTTTGTAATCTTGAAAAACTACGCCAATACGGCGACGATAATCTGGAATATGGCGACGTTTTACGTAATCAAGATCGATGCCACCGATGATAATTTTGCCGGAATCGGGAGTGGCTTCCTTGGTAATCATCTTAAGTAAAGTGGACTTACCAGCACCGGATTTACCGACCAGAAAAACAAATTCATTGGCACTAATATGCAAGGAAATATCATCGAGAACAGCGCGGGTCCCCTTACCGTAGCGCTTGGTGACATGATCGAACAATATCATACTCTTATATTACCATAAACGGGAAGAAAATGGAAAAGGCAGAGAGAAGGAGTTTAGTTATTACTACCGACTAGAGACTCGAGATAGGCGTCGATAAAATTGTCAATTTTGCCGTCAAGAACGGAGTCCACATCGGTCTCTTCGTATTTGGTGCGAGTGTCTTTGACGAGTTTATAGGGCTGCATGACGTAGTTGCGGATTTGTTGACCCCAACTGGCGGATTCGCCAGCACGCAGTTGATTGATAGATTCGGCCTGCTGGTCTTGCTGCATTTTGAGCAGTTTACCGCGAAGAATCTCCATGGCTTTTTCGCGATTTTGAAGCTGCGAACGCTCGTTTTGGATTGCCACTACGGTATTGGTTGGTAAGTGAGTAATACGAATGGCGGAATTGGTGGTATTTACAGATTGCCCACCATGTCCACCAGCGTGATAAGTGTCAATGCGCAGATCTTTTTCGTCAATTTTAAGATCATCTTCACTATCAAGAATTGGTAGCACTTCAACTAGTGAAAATGAGGTTTGACGCAGATTATCAGCGTTAAAAGGCGAAAGACGAACTAGGCGATGTACGCCATGTTCAGATTTAAGATGACCATACATTTCTGGTCCATAAACTTCGTAAACGGCGGTTTTGATACCAGCTTCTTCTCCGGTACTTCGTTCGATCAATTCAATATCATAACCATGTTTTTCGAAAAACCTTAGGTACATACGCTCTAAAATACCAGCCCAGTCCATAGCTTCGGTGCCACCAGCGCCAGCGGTAATACGAATAATGGCGTCCTTCTGATCGAGTGGGTCGGTAAAACGGAGAGATTTTTTGAGTTCAGCGTAAGTTTTCTCGTGAGCGGTAAGTTGAGCCTCGATTTCTTCAGCAAGATCTTCGGCGGAAAGTTCGATTAATTCATGCAGGTCGTTTGTTTGAGATTTGAGAATTTGCCAGGTACTAAGTTCGCTCTCGAGTTTTTTGAGTTCAGTATTGACGGATTTGGCACGAGCAAGATCATTCCAGAGTTCGGGTTTGGCGGACTCTTCCTGGAGGTGGGCGAGCTTAGCCAATTTTTCATCAAGATTTAGCTTAGCCCAGGTATCATCAATTCCCTCTTGCAAGAGAGCGAGGCGTTTTTCGAGGTTATTCATATAGATATTATAACTGATAAAGTGACAGGAGATGAGGAAATGTGGTATAATAAAAACGTATTGGAGATTCGCCAAGTGGTAAGGCAGTGGGTTCTGGTCCCACCATTCGGGGGTTCGAATCCCTCATCTCCAGCCAAGTTGAAATTATCCCCCCTAGACTTTATAGTTTAGGGGGATTTTTATGACTGAATAATAATTAATGCGTTGCTTATGAAATTGATGTTAATAATTAGTGGTGGCGGATATTTTATTGAAAAAATACTATAATATTTTTATGGTTGTCTATGATATATATTTGCCGGCAGAATTAGAAAGGATTTTATCTAACTTAAAATTGGAGGGGAGAATTATTACTAAAATTGAATCTCCTAGCTATGTTTTTGGATCTATGAAAAAGGACGGACTTGATACTGAAACGGGAAAATATGAAACCTGGTATAAGGATGCGGAGGTTGATATGCTGACTTTATTGACGTTGGATGACGGTAGATGTATTGGTTTTGATTTTAGTTCAGCTTCTCGTGTTTCTATATATATAAATCCGGATTTTGATATGGATAAATGGACAGATCGTGAAGAAGATGAAGTGTCTGTAGCTGATTTATTCTTAAATATTATTGGTAAAAAAATAAAAGATTTCTATATACAAAAAACTGATAATGTAGATAAAATTTTTGAGGGCGGTGGTTTTATCGATGGAGGGTTCAATGAAGATCAGGGGTCTTTTATCTTGCGTCTCAATATTAATTTTGAAGATGGTGGATGTCTATATTTTGAAAATAATATCGATTTTACGTTGGTCTGTCATAGGTATATTTAAGTTATTGTGAATGTAAAAACGATATTCTGATAGGGTGATATTTTATAAAAACAAAAAATCCCTAAATCTTGCGATTTAGGGAGCATAATTTCTGTGGCTGGACTGCGCTTACATTTCTCGAACTTTACATACTATTATGTCAACATAACTAAAGTATCTAGCCATATACGCAAGCCAGTCAAAAAGTAATTAGATAATAGAGGTAGCGACACTTCGTAATTATTTCGACCTAAATATGACTACTAAAAATAGAAAAATGGAGAACGGGTTTTTGTTATATCTGTCTAGCAATAATAGTCTTATGTGACTCAAGTGATAATAGTCAAATAGTTGTTAAGAAGTTAAGAAGATTATCAATAAGTATTGTAATCACCGGTGGTAAATATAATGAAAAATGATATAATAAAAGAATGGATGGTAATAACCCAAGATTGTTTGGAATTGATAATTCGAATAGAGATTTTTCTGACCCAGAGACATGGGGTAAAAATCAATTTAATTCGTCTTTCCCAGCATCACTGGCTTGTTACTTATTTTCTAAGGGGATACCAGCCGTGTTCTTGAAAGCAGACAAATCACTGAACCCCGTCATCGACTATATCGATATCGATAAGTTATTCCATATTAACCCATTGTCATCGGAAACCTACTACTCATTTGAAAGCCCTTATATTCCATACCAGCAGTATATGTTCGGACTAATTCCGAGAAACGATTTGGTAATTCAGGATACACAAGGCAATTGTCGCAGTAGTTTCGAAATCAAACTTACCGCATTACCAGACAATGCTACTTGTAATCTTTCGGAAACAGAATATGGTTCAGAGGTGGTCATTAGGCCAGATACTATTGTTTATCTCGCCTGTAATTTTATCAAGTTTTTTGACGGTAATCCTGAAGCGCTTAAAGGCTATCTAAAAATTGGTGATAATATCTCTGACTGGACAGAAGCAGAGAAAGTTTTGCCGTATATTCACGACATCCAAAATGAAATAATGCATATAGTGGAAGACAAAAATTCACTCCAAGCACCAATTATTTTAGAGCCAATTTGGAAGACGGACGGAAAATCGCCAATTTTATCGGATAATTGTTTAGATGTATTTGTATGGAGTGATATTGGAATGCTCAATCTATTTATGCCGAGAGACACAGAAGAACTTACTAAAATTAGTCGCCATACAAGAACAATGGTTTGGCTCTATAAAATGCTTTACGACTTTTCTAGAAAACATCAGTTTAATGGCGGACAGATTATCGACGCATTGTCATATAACACGAAAAATGACAAGGCATTTTCAACGAATGGAATGAGAACGCATCCATTTATGGATTGTAAAGAACTAGTTCGCCCAAGAATTACAAAGTCCGAAATAAAAAACATTATTTTGGGTGGAGGCCAAAATCTCTTAAGCCCAGAAAGACGTTTTGATGCAATAATAGTAAACTCACCAGATATTTTTGAAGATACTTTTGAAGATACGGAGGAAACACAATAATGCGTTGTGTAGACTTATTTAGTGGTTGTGGTGGTTTGTCGTTAGGTTTTCAGAATAAGGGTTTTGATGTTGTTGGCGCATTTGAAAATTGGCAAATTGCCGTAGATTGCTACAAAGAAAACTTTGACCACCCAGTCTATAATGTAGATTTGTCAGATACGGACGCAGCGATCAAGGCAATATCTGCACTCAAGCCAGACATTATTGTCGGTGGTCCACCTTGTCAGGATTATTCTTCCGCAGGAAAACGCGTAGAAGCATCGAGGGCAAGTCTAACTGAAGATTATGCAATTATCGTAACGAGCATCAAACCGCCATTTTTTGTGATGGAAAATGTCGATCAAGCAAGAAAAAGTCAGGCCTATGCAAAAGCAAGAAAGACTTTCAAAGAAGCTGGATATGGACTGACCGAAATAGTATTAGACGCGAGCCTATGTGGTGCACCACAAAAGCGCAAACGATTTATATGTTTTGGTAAGTTGAGTGCTGACGATAATTTTGCACTTGAAGAATTTACTAGAAGGCTATCGAAGAAGCCAACTACAATTAGGGACTACTATGGCGATAGCCTCGGATTTGAGCATTATTATCGACACCCTAGAAATTACAATAGGAGGGCGGTATTTTCAATAGACGAACCAGCCCCAACTATGAGAGGCGTGAACCGTCCAGTACCAAAAGGATACAAAGGTCATCCGAAAGACACTTGCCCAGTAAGTGATGATTTACACGCACTAACCACTCTGGACAGAGCACTTATTCAGACATTCCCCAAGGACTTCAAATGGATTGGCAGTAAAACAGATACAGAACAAATGATTGGCAATGCTGTTCCAGTAAAACTTGCTGAATATGTTGCAGAGACGGTTTTGAATATTGAAAAAAGCGACACAAACGAAGCCCAACAAAATACATTATTTTAGGCTTTACTGCTGATAATCTTAATTACAAGAACTAACTTTTTTGGTCTTTTCTAATCTATAAGATTGGTAAAATGTTGTAATGTAAGTATGGATAATGACTTGTTTACTGCTGTCGAAACACTCTATAATGCCTTCGAAGAGGTTCTTAAAAATGAGAAGAAAGATTATTGAAAATGTGGTATCAGGGATCAAGTAAAACAACTTAAAGAAAGTATCGAACAACGTAATCTAACAGTTTCAGAGAAACTATTGTTATGCTATGGGCAAGAAGATGAAACGCTATTTTCGTCCAGGAAAGGCAATGAGCAATCCAAACAAAAAGCGTTTGATAAGCATAGATAGGCCCACGAAGAGGCGGCTCGTGTTCTTGATATATATTATGTCTTGCTAGAGAAAGAATATGAACGTGTTAGAAAGGAATTGGGTATAAAATTTGACTACGAGCTAACGAAAAGCCACCAAAGAACAATACTACAACGCCATTCGAATATAATGAGAATAAAGGATAAAAGAATGGCAAACAATGATATGAAAGGTAGATTAGACTTACTTAGTCTTCTGACTGAAGAGTTGTCAGCGGGCGAAACCGTTGTCGACGTTAGCAATAAAACTAAACTTCGCTATGCTTTATACTTACGCAAATCGACAGACCGTGAAGATAAGCAACAACTGTCGAGGTCACAAAAGAAAGTCTAAATGCTAAACAAAAAACAGTGGTCAGTAGTTGACCACACGCTTCGTGAACCATTCGACTAATTGGACGGAAATAGTGATAATTCTGTAATGGCTGGATCGGCAGGATTCGAACCTGCGAATGCTGGGACCAAAACCCAGTGCCTTACCGCTTGGCGACGATCCAATCTGTTATATTTTAGCATGAAAAATGATTTTTCACAATAAAATTAGATTTCGTAATAATGTAGGGCGCAGTTTGGATATGGTTCTTCGATGATATTGTCGTAAAGGAATGAGTAAAAAAGTTGTTCAGCAGTGCCGCCACGCAAAACAAAGTCAATCAGGCGAAGAAAATCACCGTGAGAGACAATTAAGATCGTGGCATCTGGGTCATTATTTTTGAATAATTCATTTTTAACGAAATCTTCTGCACGGAGATACATGGAATGAATACTCTCCATGTTAAATCTTTCACTATTGAAGCGGTCTTTCCAGCTAATGCTGTGTAATTTTTGACTGTCCTTCCCTTCAAAAACACCAAAAGCCCGTTCGATAAGGCGTCGGTCGTACTGAATGTGGCAAAGATGCTGATGATCAATGTGGCTGGTTTTAGGGTCGAGGTGTCCGGTGACGATTTGAGCGGTTTTACTAGTGCGCATCAGAGGCGAGGCGTAGCAGCGATCAAAATGTACGCTTTTTAGTTGACGTTTGATTTTAAGGGCTTGTTTGATGCCAGTGGTATTAAGATTAGTATCGAGCAAACCGGCGTTCACACCTTGTTTGTTTGCATCGGTTTCGCCGTGCCTTAGAGTATAAATTTTCATGCTAATTTGCGGCTCCGTAATTATTTAAAAAATCTTTGAAGAAAGGTTGATTTTCGTAGGTTTGATTATAGTCGAAATCACTTTCAGGCACTGGGAATGGGAGGTTAGCGTAGAGTGGCTGCCAGTAGCTGGAACTATTTGAAAGTGCTTTGGAAGTGCGGGAAGAAAGTGAGTTTTTTAAGAGATTGTTTAGGCCGAGGCGCTTAGTGGCTTCAGAGAGGCTAGAAATTAGGCCGCCGTTATTTTCTTGATTAAATTGTTTAAGATCTTCAATGAGAATTGGCGGAGAAGCCATGCGATGATGATAAGCGGTGCGTAGTTCCCCGACTTCGCCAACACATTCGAAAGGTTTCATAGTATTATCGACGCCAAGTAAACCTTTGAAGGTATTGAAAAGCTCAGGTTTTTTGAAGAGATCTTCGTCGTTAAAAAGAGATTGGAGATACTGAGGTGGGACAAAGGGGCAGAAAAGTAGGTAGGAATTGGCACATTTGGCACATTTGCCACACCATTTGAGGGTAGAATTTTGATTCTTTTGTTTATAGTTGGCTTCATTACAGGAGCTGAAGCTATAGCCATACTCTTTCCAGCATTTTTGGACAAAAAGTTCAGCAATTTTTAATTCGGTATATTGACGGATGATTGAGCCGACATGAAGTTCTGGTGAAAGATAGCGGTGCACGTATTCGGTGAAAAAACGTTCAGCATCCCAGGTTTTGGACCATTGATGATTGACTGGTAAATCGCCAATCATGGCATGAGGTTCGGCACCTTCGTGGCCAATGCTGGTAAGGACTACATTTTGGTTATTTAAGATAGCCTGAATCAGGGCGAGGGCTTCAACAATAAAAGTAACCGGAACGTGACCGTTAAGGCCGTGGGATTTTTGAAGATGTGCGATGTCAATCTCGCGATAAACGATACTGGCGTTCATGTGGGTAAAAGAATCGCCAAGTGTATCGATGACGTGAGGATGCGAAAGGCTAGGGTCGCTAGTGACATACCAAGGCTCAAACGGAATATTTCGTTCTTTGAGCAGTTTTGCAACCAGTAGACTGTCTTTGCCACCAGATTGTAGGGCTAGATTACCTTGACCGGTATATTTTACGGCTGGCTTGGCTTGATAATTCGGGGTGGGTTGGAAGTGGGCTAAATGAGCACGAGTAAGGCGGTTTTCGAAAGCGTATTGGCTGAGCCCTTCTTGATAAACCGTGCTAAAGAATTGCGCCTGAAAGACGTCGATTGGTACATCGAGTTTGACTGCAGGAGTGGGATGGGTCTTATAATAACTAGTACCAATCAGAATAAAGGCCAGGAACATTGCGCTGTCGAGCAGCTGATCAAGTGCGGGATCGGCGGTGGGATTGAAGCGATATTTTTTATCAGCGTCGGATTTTTTGGCGAAATGAATTTTTTCGGTGAAGAAAATATTATCAATTCCCTGGTAGACAAAACTAGCGGTAAGAGTGGAGTGATCGAGATAATAACTGACAAAACGAAAAACTGGATTCCCAGAGGAAGGCTGATTGGTTGAATTAGAAAAACTAATAGCGTTTTCGTTCATTACATTAATTTTATCAAAAATGAGAGATTTTGGTAGATGGTTATGGTTATTTTAGGTTTGAGAGATTTTGGTAGATGGTTATGGTTATTTTAGGTCTTTCACGAGAGCTTGGAACTGCTCGCCGCGATCACTAAAATTTTTAAACATATCAAAGCTGGCGGCGCCTGGACTCATCAGCACGATGGCTTCTTTTGGACAATTTTTGGAAATTGGTAGGCAAAGATCGAAATTACTGGCGACGAGCTCGGTCTGGGCTTCGGCAAGTTTTCTTGCGATATTGACAGCTTCTTCGAGAGTTTCGGCAAAGCAATATTTTTCTGGGTCTTCACCTGCGGCGAGTCTGGTTTTGGTTTCGCCGATCAGGATGATTTTCTTGAGATTTTTGGCGGAAAAGAAACGCTGTTTCATCTCGGTGAGATCGAGCCCGCGATCAAAACCTCCGGCGATTAAGAAGGTAGGATAATTTTCGAAGGCAGCGATGGCGACGTCGGCAGCTGGGAAGGCGGAAGAATAATTGTCGTCATAATAGCGCACGTGATTGAGCTCGCGGACGAATTGTAGACGATGTGGTAGACCCTGGAATTTATGAAGTCCCGCGGCGATTTTTTGGTAAATCTGATGATTTTCTGGTAAGAAAAGTTCGTCGTAAGAAATGCCAATCATGGCAAGTACAGCTAAAATAGCGGCTTCAGCATTTTCGCGATTATGTTCGCCAGGAATTTGTAGCTGGTCAAGTAGGGTGTTTAATTCTTCGAGATGAGAATTGATTGGATAAGAGAATTTTTGACCCTTGCTAAGTTCACCGATAGTTTCAGAATAAAGATTGTTGGCGTAATAAATACAGGAATCTTCAGCAGTCTGATTCAAAACGATATGAGATTTGGCATCGACGTAGTCATCGAAATCTGGATGACGGTCGAGATGATCAGGCTCAATACGTAAAACGACGGAGATGTGAGGAGATTTTTCGAGATCCCAGCATTGGAAGCTACTCATTTCGTAGACTACGATATCTTTTTCGGTGATTTGATCGAGCTCGAGGATGGCGGGGTTACCAATATTGCCAACCAGATGGACATTTTCGAATTTCTCAGAAAACTCACGTAAAATTGAGGCGATAATCGAACAAGTAGTTCCCTTACCCTTAGTGCCGGTGACACCGATAATTGGGGCTTTGACATGACTAAAAAAGTAATTCGTGATAGTGGTCCAATTATCGATGAGATGAGGTGATTTTTGCTTGGCTAGATAAAGTGGATGCACGGAAGGGCTACGAAAAACCAGGTCAAAATTTTCTAGACCAAAAGAATCAAGTTCTTCGTCAGTGAATTTCTCGAAAAAGGTAATTTCGTCCTGCTTAAAATATTCCGCAACAGCATTGCCTTCTACCCCTTTACCTAAAACTGCGATTTTCATAAGTCTATTATAGCACTCTGATGAGGTTTGATTTTAGTCAGAAAACTAGACAATTGGCCAGCTGATTGATAATTTGTTTTTCGACGGAGCCGACGGCAACCATGGCGTGAATACCAGAGCCGGCAAATTCGCGGGCCAGTTCAACAATTAGAGGTTTACTAATTTGTTTAATAATATTTGGGAAATTGTCATAAAAATCAACTTTTTCCGTCATAAAATAATCGTCGGTATAGTAATCGGAAATTTGGCTGACGGTCTGAGCGCCCATTTGATAGCGGCCGAGAGCGTAAGTCTTCACGGCTTCGATATCAGTGTCAGAAATCTCACCATTGAGAGCCTTAAGCATTTCAAGTTGGATGAGTGTGAAGAGTTCTTCGGAAGTTTCGAGGTTAACTTCGCCATCAAAATCCCAGGAAGAATAATGGTTGGTACTATTAATTCCACTGCCCATACCATAGACTAGACCGCGACGACGAGCTTGGCCAAAAATGCGACTGCTCATAGTGCCATTCAGTAGATGATTAAGCGCACCCATGGCTTGAGTTTCTTCGGTGGAGAGGCGTCTTGGAGTAATCATGGAAAAGCCAAAGGTGATATTACTAGCGTCTTTACGTTTGATGAGGACGGCATTAGAAGAATGCAGTTCGTCGACAGGGATTTCAAAACGTTCACCTGGGCTTAATTCCCAGCTTTCGAGGTTGCGAATAATTTCTTTTTTGCGATGCTTGGTCTGACCGGCAATAATAAATCGCATATTGTTCGCGGTGTGAGTGCGGCGGTAATGCTCGTTAATGTCATCAAGAGTGATGTTATTAATGGTGGAAAGACGTTCGCGTAAATTCAGAACATTTTCGCCAATGGCTTTTTGGAGACGTGGCCAAAGTAGACGACCATAATCATTCATATAACCAGTGAGCTCGGCGCGAACGTTGCCTTTTTCACTTTTTAATTCCGCATCGTTGAATTTGGGTGAAGTAATAGCGACACGTTTAAGGTCTAAAATACGGTCCCATTCAAAATCCGCACATTCGGTTTCATAGCAAACGGAATAATCGGAAGTCCAGGCGTTATGGTAGGCCCCGTTCTTGGTGAACTCTGCTTCGTAGGTAGACTCATCAGGATATTTAGCATTAGCACCAAAACTGAGATGCTCGACAATATGTGCAATTTCGTAGAGTTCTGGGCTTTTAGCGAAGCGCATACCGCCACGAAATTGTACTTTCATGTTCATGACGGAAGCGCCAGGTACGTCAATTAAAAGACCTTTGGCACCATTTTTTAATTCGATTTCTTCAATGGAATGTTTCATGTTTAGTGGCGGCCGTGCTTTTTGTTTTGACGTTTAGCTTTTTTCTGTTTTTTGGCCTTATTGCGCTTTTCGCTGAGACTAGCGGATTTGGTTGGTTTTTGGGAGAATTCGCTATCGAGGTTCTTTTCACCAGCTTCGATAGTATTAACGCCGCGGTTGGTAGCAGATTCGGCCATCTTAGTAAGTTCGGTGTCGTATTCTTCCCCGTCAATCGTGTCGGTGGCGACAGCTTCTTGTGGGGTGATAGAAAGGAGAATCTTCAAAACTTCTTCACGGAGATTCTTTTGGAGACCTTCGAAGAGTTTTTGAGATTCAGTACGATATTCGACTAGTGGATCGCGTTGGCCGATAGAGCGCCAGTGGATACCTTCACGGAGGTACTGCATGTTTTCAAGGTGTTGCATCCAGAGAGCGTCGAGAACCTTGAGATAAACTTCGCGTTCAATCTTACGCATGACATCGGTGCCAAATTCAAGTTCCTTGGTGGCGTAAGCTTCTTTAACGGCAAGAGTGGCAAGCTTGGCGCGCTCTTCTTCTTTACGCTTGAAACCGATTTCGATAATAAGGTCACGATCAAGATCGAAAACAGATTGGAATTCTTTGATGAAGTTACGATTTACGCGGATGCTTTCGGCGGTCAAATCAGCCACAGCTTCCTTGATGAGGCGATTAATCTCGTCAGAGATATTTGCCCCTTCGAGAATTCGGCGGCGCATGAGATAGACGATACGACGATGACGGTTGATGACGTTATCGTATTGCACCACGTTTTTACGGGAATCGAAATTGAAACCTTCGATACGCTTCTGAGCCGCTTCGAGCATCTTGGTGACACTGCGATTTTGAATTGGAGTGTCTTCATCAATGCCAATACGGTTAAGTAAGGCGCCAATTTGATTACCTTGGAAAATGCGCATAAGATCATCTTCACAAGAGACAAAGAATTGAGTGATACCTGGGTCACCTTGACGGCCACCACGACCACGGAGCTGATTATCCACGCGGCGGCTATCGTGACGTTCGGAGCCGATTACTACGAGGCCGCCAAGTTCTTTGACTTCATCAGTGAGCTTGATATCGGTACCACGACCAGCCATATTGGTGGCAAGAGTAATAGCGCCTTTTTGACCAGCTTTTTCCACGATAGCAGCTTCACGTTCATTGTTTTTAGCGTTAAGTAATTCATAAGAGAGTCCGGCTTCGTCGAGATATTTAGCGATTAATTCGTTCTTCACGATACTGGCGGAACCAATTAAAACTGGTTGACCTTTTTCGTGGAATTTCTTTACTTCTTCGACGATAGCACGAAGTTTACCAGCTTCAGTGCGGAAAATTAGATCGTCTTTATCGATACGAATAATTGGACGGTTAGGTGGAATTTGAATTACGTCGAGGGCGTAGATTTGCTGGAATTCTTCAGCTTCAGTGAAGGCGGTACCAGTCATACCGGAGAGCTTATTGTAAAGACGGAAGAAATTCTGGAAAGAAATGGTGGCTAGAGTCATAGATTCTTCTTTAACCACAACACTTTCTTTGGCTTCGATAGCTTGGTGGAG
Source organism: uncultured Candidatus Saccharibacteria bacterium (assembly GCA_963517385.1). GTDB lineage: Bacteria > Patescibacteriota > Saccharimonadia > Saccharimonadales > Saccharimonadaceae > Nanosyncoccus. Next base: position 28,023 of record CAUQEK010000001.1, read on the forward strand.
ACCCTCGCTGTAGCGACGACCTTGCATGAGACGACCAGTGTTTTCGTCTACAATGATCACTTCGCCGGAGTTGGTGACGACATAGTCGCGGTCACGCTGGAAAACTACCTGAGCGCGTAAAGCTTGATCCATATGATAGACTAAGCGGGTATTGTCAGCAGAATAAAGATTATCGATGCCAAGCATGCGCTGGACTTTTTCGATACCAGCATCGGTGAGTGAAACAGAGCGGTGTTTTTCGTCGAGCACGTAATCGTCTGGACCGAGATGAGAGGCGATTTTGGCGAATTGATAATAAGAATCTGGATTATCGCCAGCGGGAGCGGAAATAATCAATGGAGTTCTGGCTTCATCAATAAGAATCGAGTCGACCTCATCGACGATGGCAAAATTAAGTTCACGTTGGCGGAGGAAGTCAACTTCGTTCACCATGTTGTCACGAAGATAATCGAAACCAAATTCGTTATTCGTACCGTAAGTCACATCAGCTTGATAAGCTTGTTTTCTAGTGCAAGGTTTCAAGTGTTGCATGCGCTCATCGGTGTGTTCTTCATTGATATATTCTGGATCATAAAGAAAGCTAGCATCAGCAATAATTACACCTACACTCATGCCAAGGAAGTGGTAAACTGGAGCATTCCAACCCGCGTCACGTTGAGCAAGATAATCGTTTACGGTGACCACGTGGACACCACGGCCAGTTAAGGCGTTTAAGAAAGATGGTAAAAGTGCCACCAAAGTTTTACCTTCACCAGTTTTCATTTCAGCGACATTACCTTCATGAAGGACGATGCCACCGATCATCTGGACATCATAGTGGCGCATACCGAGAACACGCTTGGTAGCTTCGCGAACTAAAGCGAAGGCGTCTGGAAGAATTTCACTTAAAATTTTGGTTTCGTTACGTTCAAGTTTTTCTGATTTAACAGAAGTTGACTGCTTTTTATTATCACTAACAGATTCAGCCTTTGTCTCAGATTTTTTAGCTGAAGCTTTTAGTTTGGCACGAGCAATATTGGCTTCGGCCTTCTTGTTAAGGGTGTCAAGACGTTCTTTTAGAATGTTGGTTTGAGCCTTAAGTTCGTCGTCAGACATAGCTTCGTATTTTGGTTCGAGGCTATTAATGATTTTGACGATTTTACGCATGCGTGCGAGATTGCGTTTGGCTGGGTCACCAAAAACGCCCTGCAAAATGCGGGTAGTGGTGGTTTTATCAGCTAATTTATCAGTTGGCTTGCGTTCTTTTTTAACTTTTGGGGCCTTAATCTTGGCTTCCTGAACTTTTTCAATTTTTTTCTGAGACATAAACAGTCGAAACCTCCAAATCGGAATAATATTATAGGGATATTTTATCATAAAAAATACATGTTTTTAAGAGAACATGTATTTTTAATTAGGTTTTAGTTTCTGGATTTTAAACTAAAATTAAGAATTGGATTTTTTACCAAAAAAGCGGGAGAAGACCCCACGACGAAGATGTGGAGTGCTCTCGATTTTGTAACGACGAATTTGACCCATTAGCTTAGCCTCGATAATGTCGATGCCGGCGAAAATATTGGAACATTCATCCTTAGCGGCGATGACTTTACCACCGGGGATTTCCATGGCGGCGGAAATTTCGTACTTATTGCCGTGAGTGCGACCTACTTCGGTGACGACGATTTTAGCAACGATATCTTTTTTACTGCCGTGTGGCAAATATTTGTCGAGTTTGCCGATGCGTTTGACGGCATATTTATGAAAACTATCTTCAATTTTGTAATTGCTACCACTAATTTCAATTTTTTCGATCATAATTTCTCCTTATGGTTATTATAGCATGTCTGTACCGAGGTATGGCTGCAAGACGGCTGGGACGCGAAGCTTGCCACCTTCTTCGGCGAAGTTCTCGATAACCGCTACCATGGTGCGGGCGAGAGAAATGGCGGTACCATTCAAGGTATGAAGCACTTCGACAGTGCCATCCTTACGGCGTACACGAATGTTAAGTCCGCGAGCTTGGAAGTCGGTACAGTTCGAGCAGCTGGTGATTTCACGGTATTTTTGGTCAACTGGAGACCAGTATTCAATATCGTATTTTTTGGCAGCTGGCGCACCAAGATCACCGGCGGCGATATTAATAACGTGATATGGGATACCAATTTCCTGCCAGATTTCTTCCTCGATGGCGCGAAGTTTTTCGTGGATTTCTTTACTCTGTTCTGGAGTACAGAAGGAGTACATTTCAAGCTTATTGAATTGATGGACGCGGAAGAGACCACGAGTGTGTTTGCCATAGGCGCCAGCTTCTTTGCGGAAACAGGCTGAAAAACCAGCATAGAAAAGTGGAAGTTTTTCTTCGTCGATAATTTCGTCCATGTGGTAGCCAGTGATAGACATTTCAGCGGTAGCGATAAGAGCGAGGTCTTCCCCTTCGATGTAGTATTCGTCACTTTGTTCAGAGCTACGTGGAGCGAAGCCGGTACCTTCGAGAACGCGAGAATTGACTAAATCAGGCACATCCATGAGAGTGAAGCCATGTTCAACGATTTTTTTGATGCCGAATTGAATTAGGGCATTTTCGAGCAGGGCTAGACCACCTTTGACATAATAGAATTTTGCGCCAGCAACCTTGGCACCACGTTCGAAATCCACCCAGTCACGAGAGATGGCGTAGTCGAGGTGATCGACGCCGGTAGTTTTGCATTCACCCCATTTTTTGACTTCCACACTAGCGGATTCATCACCGAGTGGTACGTCGTCAAAAATGACATTAGGGACGGTTTTAAGTTTAGTGTTTAATTCTTTTTCAAAATTAGAAAGATCGGCTTCGAGAGTGCTGAGTTTTTCTTTGATTTCCTTACCTTTGGCGATTAGCTCGTCGCTAGGTTTGCCATTTTTCATTTTGGCGGTATTATCATTGCGCTCTTTGCGCAAGGCTTCAACTTGTTGAAGGAGAGTCTTTCTTTGGTCATCCAAGGCGAGAATTTCATCAAGATTGACGTTTTTGTACATTTTTTCTTTGATGGAATGTTCGACGAGCTCTTTGTTGTTGCGGATGAAATTAATGTCCAACATTTTTACCTCTTTTCTTTAATAATTTTAGTTAACGATTTTGAATTCTGAATTATGCGTGAGTGGAAGATTCGGCGGAATCTTCGGAGGTCTTTGATTCTTCAGATTCGGAAGTATTTTCAGAATTGGCGCGGCGCTTAATGATTGGGAATGGGACGGCCTCGCGGCCGGAGACGCCTTCAAGTAGCCAGAAATTACGTTCGGAGTTACCCCAACCACAGGCTGGTGGCATGCCGTATTCGAGCATCTCGACGAAATCTTGGTCAAGCATTTGAGCTTCACTGTCGCCGCCATCGCGCATGGCTTGTTGTTCTTCGAAGCGAGCGAGCTGGTCGAGTGGATCGTTTAATTCGGAGTAGCCGTTGCCCATTTCGGTACCGGCAATAATAGGGTGGAATCGTTCGGTGACTAGAGGATTTTCTAGGGAAATTTTGGCGAGTGGGGAAAGTGAAAGAGGTTCTTCAATTAACCAGAATGGTCCGCCAGATTTTTTACGAATTAGCTTCCAGAGGTTGTCGATGAGGCGTGAATCGGCTTGTGCAGCAGTTACTTCGACGCCGTGAGACTTGAGGATCGCAGTGATTTTGGCGCGGTCTGGATTGAAAACGTCGATATCAAACTCTTCGCGAATCAGGTCGGCATATTTGATGCGTGGCCATTTGTTGGAAAGGTCGATATCAAAGCCATTAACCTGGAACTTGAGGGTGCCCCAAGTTTTTTCGGCGACATATTTAATCATTTCTTCGTAAAAATCCATGCCATCTTGATAATCTTCATAAGCCGCGTAGGATTCAAAAGCAATATGTTCTGGTAGGTGTTCATCATCGACACCTTCGTTACGGAAGCGCGGGCCGATATCATAAACTTTTTCAAAGCCAGCACCAAGAAGACGTTTTAAGGGTAATTCTTGAGAAATACGAAGATAAAAATCTTCGCCAAGGGCGTCCATATGGGTGACGAAAGGAGTGGCATCGGCGCCGCCGGTGGTATGTTCGAGCACTGGAGTGTTTACTTCAATAAAACCGTGCATATTCATGAAATCACGGGTGGCTTGCCAGAATTTGCTGCGACGTACCATGCGTTCACGAACCTCGGGGTTAACGTTCATGTCGACATAGCGACGACGATAGCGTTCTTCTTTATTAGTAAAACCATCGCGACCTGGCATCGGACGAAGAGTTTTGGTGAGAAGCTTCACGTAATTAGTGAAAAGTGAAATTTCGCCAGTTTGAGACTTACCAACCAGACCTTCGGCTTCGATAAAATCACCGGTGTCGAGTAGTTTTAATTGTTTAGTACCGATAAAGCCTTCTGGGGTTTCGTCTTGCTTCATGAAAAGTTGAATTTCACCAAAATAATCACGAATCTTAACGAAGGCAAGCTTGCCAAAGCTACGAATGGCGACAATACGACCGGCAATAACGACCTGTTTACCATCGAGTTCGGCAAAATTATCCAAAATTTCAGAAATCTTGGTGTTGCGATTAGAATGAGAAGGATAAGGATTAATCCCCATTTCCTTTAAGGTAGTGAGTTTTTTAAGTCGTTCGTTGCGGTAGTCGTTTAATGTAGCCATAGTTTTTCTTGTTGATTAGATTTTCATGATTTCGGCTTCTTTAGCCTTGAAGAGTTCGTCAATTTTAGCGCTGAAATCTTTGGTGAGATCGTCAATTTCTTTTTCACTACGCTTCTTGATATCTTCAGAAAGGTCTTCGATAGACTTAAGTTCTTTTCTTGCGTCGTCACGGATTTTACGGAGAGCCACCTTAGCTTCTTCGATTTTCTGTGAGGTAGTTTTGACAATTTCCTTACGACGCTCTTCGGTGAGTGGTGGCACTGGAACGCGGATCACGCGACCATCATCGGCTGGGTTAAGATTAAGAGTTTGATCGGCGCGAATTGCATTAGAGATACCGGCAATGGTGGATGGGTCAAATGGGGTGATCAAAAGCATGGTCGCATCAGCAATGGTGACATTGGCGACTTGATTGAGTGGCATATATTGACCATAAGCGTCGACCTTGATACTGGAAAGCATGTCTGGGTGAGCGCGACCAGTACGAACTTTTTTGAGTTCCTGTTGGAAGCGGTCGATGACGGCTTGAAATGCAATTTTATATTCGGTGTTATCAAACATAATTTTTCCTTATATACTTATCTATATTTTATCACATCAGAGAGAAAAATACCCCTGATTCGGGGTATTTAACTTTTAGAGTGAATTCTTGAATTCTTCGAGGCCGATAAGCTTGGTTTCGCCAGTCTTACGGTCGGTGATTTCGACTTGGTTATTTTCCAAGGTCTTTTCCGAGATTATGACGCGGTAAGGGATACCGAGAAGTTCAGAATCGGTAAGTTTTTCACCGATGCGCATATCGCGGTCATCGAGCAAGATTTCTTTGCGGTGAGCATCATGAAGTTCGGCAGTGATCTTAGCGGCTTCATCGCCAAGACCAATCAAGTAGTACTTGAAAGGTGCGATGTTTTCTGGCCAGACCAGACCTTTTTCATCAGCAAACTTTTCAGCAATTACACCCATAACGCGGGAAACACCGATACCATAGCTACCCATGAAGACGGTCTTCTTTTCGCCATCCTTATCGTCGTATTTGAGGCCGATTGGATCGGAGAATTTATAGCTAAGAGTGAAAATATTACCAACTTCGGCAGCGGCGGTAGAATGAAGATCTTCCTTCTTAACGCCGAGGTCATTTAGAACTTCATCGATTACGACTTCTTCGTTCAAGACAATAGACTTATCATCGTTGAAATAAATAACATCTTCACCAACTGGAGTGATAGTCTGGAATTCGTGACTATACTTAGAGAAAGCACCACCAGAAGCGTAAGTTTCGTAGGTACAATCACCAAGACCGAGACGGACATAGATGCGCTTGTAGGCCTCTTCGACTTCGTGGTAGAACTTCTCGTGAGATTCTTTATCGGTCGAGAAGCTGTAAAGATCTTTCATAAGGAATTCGCGAGTACGTAGAATACCAGATTTGGCACGAAGTTCGTTTCGGAACTTGGTTTGGAATTGGTAGACGTAGACTGGGAGGTCCTTGTAAGAAGAAATGTATTTGGTCATTAAATTGGTGAGTGGCTCTTCGTGAGTAGGAGCGAGGCCCAATTCGCCGCCGGCATTAAGTTTAGTTTTAAACCAGACATCGATTACATCATCGCGCCAGCGATCAGTTTTGACCCAGGATTCGGGGTTCTGAAGCGCAGTCATTTGCATCTCCTGACAACCGATAGTATCGAGTTCGTCACGGATGATGTCTTGAATTTTGTTTAATGTGATCAATCCGAGTGGTAAGAAGTCATAAACACCGGCCATTTCTTTGTAAATGTAGCCAGCGCGGATGAGAAGTTCAGCGTTGCGGCTGGTTTCTTCTTTTCCTACTTCACGGAAAGTCTTGATAAATGATTGACTTAACTTCATCCTTTACCTTTCCTGTTTAAATAATAGTATTCTAATTGTATCACAGAAAAACGAAAGTAACAGAGATAAGTTGACATTTTTTGGGGCTTCGTGTATTTTTTAATGAAGTAATTATATTAAAAGAAAGATTGTATTTTTTATTCCTATGAAAAAAACAGTAAGTTTAACTCAAGATGGTAAGAAAAATCTTGAGAATGAGTTGAAAAGTCTGATTAAAATGCGTCCAGCAATCGCCGATCGTTTGGCTACGGCCCGTTCTTTTGGCGATTTGAAGGAAAATCAAGAATATTCTGACGCGCGTGCGGAGCAGCGCCAAGTGGAAGGACGTATTTTGGAGATTCAAGATATCTTGAAAAATGCCGAAATTATCAAGGCGGCGAAGGGTGGTAAAATTGCGGTAGGTTCGACGGTAAAAATTAAGATGCTTGGTAAAGAGCATACTTATTCAATCGTGGGCGCCGTAGAAGCTGACCCGTTAAATGGCCGTATCTCAGATATTTCACCAATCGGTAAAGCTTTAATTGGTAAAAAAGAGGGTGACGAATATACCCTACCAAATGGCAATAAGGGTGAAATTCTCGAAGTTGCTTAAAATTGGATAGATTAAAAAATGAGGCCGAGTAGCCTCTTTTTTAATATATTTATTTAATTAAGGCTAGTATTAGGCCATAAATAGAAAATAAAAAGCAATGGTGTTTTTCAACACATGTAGTATAATTCCGGCATAGATAGTGCCTGTGGTTTCGCGCATCAAACAGGCGACCACGCTGAGTGTGAAGACGTCGACGCCGACATTCCATTGACCGTGAAGAAATCCGAAGAGGATGGAAATGGTCAGGATAGAGGTGATTAACGAATGTTTTTTGCGAAGTTTGCCGTAGATTAGTCCGCGGTAAATGACCTCTTCAAGAATCGGTCCGACTATTACCAGTGCAATAGCTGCTAGAATTTTGCCAGATGGCGAAATTAAGGTGGAATAAAGTAGGGGTTGAGCTTCGTTAAGGTTAAACCATGGAAAAACCGAGAAAAGTGCGGTCAGAATGGCGGAAAAAGCGAGATAACCGAAGAAGCCGGCGAGCGCGAGCCCAATATCGGAGAAGGTGACTAAATTATTTAAGCCAAGCTCGTTACGGGTGACCGGGGCCCTGAGTGGTTTTAGATGTTTAAAAATGAGGAGGAGAAAAAGAAAACTTAGGGTATAGATTAAGGCGGAAAAAATTGTAGCAGCGAGGGGTGTTTTTAAAGTGTCGGAGTCAAGAATGAATAACATTGGTACCCCCACAATAAATTGCGCGGCATAAAAAGTGACAATTGCTAAGATTGAAAGATAGATGAGATCTGAACCTGATTTTAGCGATTTGACAATTTTACTTGAAAATGAAGATTTTGATGTCATATTAATGGAAGATACGGATTAGGTCTAAAATCGTGACGAGAATAAACATGGCAAAGAGGAAGAGGAAGGTGGTGGCGATAATTTTCCCTTCGGCCTCGGTTGAGAGTTTCTTCTTGATTAATTTAGAGATGGTAATCATGGTCCAGCGGCCGCCATCGAGGGCTGGGATTGGCAGAACATTCATACAGGCGAGAGAGATGGAAATGATGGCGGTGAGGAAAAGTAGTTCCGTAAAACCAGCGCTAACGAAACTTGGGAAAATTACACCAATGATACCGACAGGTCCAGAGACGGATTCACCAGCTTTGACGAGTTCTTGTTTGCCAGACTCTCTGGCTTCTTGGTTGCCGGTAATTTGTTTGGCGACTCCAGAGAAGAGGTTTTTCACCATGTCATAGAGACCACGGAAAGTTTCGCCAGTGATTTGGGCGGTGGTGCCAAGGCCGATAAGTGGGGCATCGATTAAGGAATAACGCGCGAGGAATTGACCATCCATGCGCATGGAAATGCCGAGAGCTGGCGAATTGTCACCTGAATTTAAGGTGACTTCGTGTTCGCTAGTGTCCTTGGTGGCTGGATCGAAGGTGCGATAAATTACAGTTTGTCCAAGATGGGATTTGTTAAAATCTTGAACATCAAGGGTAGAGGTTAGCACTTTCCAGTTATCTTCATTCTTAGCTTTGGCGTCATGAATGATGGTATTAGCCTTTAGAGTACTACGACTAGCTGGAGAATCCTCGAGAATTTTATCAATATAGATTTTTGGCATAGTAAAATGTGCTTTTTCGTTGATATTGAACTGGTTATTCATGAATTGTGGCATGCCGGTAATGGCGAGAATGGTAAAAATTAGAATACCATAAAGCCAGTTCATGGTAACACCACCGAAAAGAATGGCAGTTTTTTGCAAATAATTTGTGGCGCCAAAAGTATGGGGCTTGGTTTCAGCGTCTGATTCCCCATCCATGGTACAAAAACCACCAAGTGGTAAAAGATTGATGCTAAATATCAAATAATCTTGTTTATAGAGTGGATCATTTTTATATTCGGTACTAGGAATGAAAAACCAGACATATTTATCTTGTTTAGTCTTGTCCTTCCCCATAGCGAGAAGTTTTTGTAGGCGTTTTTGATTAACTTTGGCCTTAGATTCGGATTTTAATTGATCATAAAACTTTTGGACTTCTTTAGCTGGAAGATGAAGCCAGGCAAGTTTGCGTGGCGGAAGGCCGATGCCAAATTCGTTAACTTTGACACCAGATTTTTTTGCCATAATGAAGTGGCCAAATTCGTGAATGACGACGAGTAATGTGAGGGCGATAAGGCCGATAAAAGCACCAAATAAAATATTCATATATCTATTTTAGCACAAGAAAAATAGAATAGGTTTTTCGCCTATTCTATTTTTAGGTTTGAATAAATAATTTATTCAGTGACGCCAAGTTCGATGCGCTTGAATTGCTTGACGGTGATGTTTTCACCAGTTTTTGCAATCATCTCTTTGATGAATTCTGCGACAGTCTTAGAATCATCGAGAATGTAAGGTTGGAGCATTAAAACTTTGTCAGAGAAAGCTTTTTTGACTTGACCAGAAAGAATTTGTTCCTTCATATTTTCTGGACCCTTGAAGTTAGCTTCGAATTCTTCCATTTTAGCCTTCATAGTTTCGGCTGGAATATCTTCTTCGGAAACATAAAGTGGGGCCATGGAAGCAACTTGCATGGCAAGTTTGTGAGCAAGATCTTTAAATTCGTCGGTATTAGCGACAAAAGAAGTCTCACAGTTCACTTCGATGATGGCGCCAAGGCGACCGTCGTGGATGTAAGCGTCGACGATACCTTCGCGGGTTTCACGGTCACCACGTTTTTCAGCCTTGGTGAGGCCTTTTTCGCGCATAGCTTTGAGGGCTTTGTCGAAATCGCCATCGGCTTCGACAAGAGCTTTTTTAGCGTCGGTAAGACCTACACCAGATAATTCTTTGAGTTTTTTGATGTTTTCAATGGTAATTTCTGCCATTTTTATCTCCTTAATAGATGAAAATTAGTTTTTGGCGGATTTGATAGCTTCGACAAAGTAATCAAGAATGAGTTTTTCAGCCTTGGTAGAGTCGTCGTTGGCTGGGATAATAACGTCAATATCGGTTGGATCGACATTAGTGTCACAGATAGCGATTACTGGGATGTGAAGAGTTTTAGCTTCCTTAATGGCGTTCTTGTCTTCGCAAGCATCGGTGACAATGATAGCGGCTGGTTGATCAGTCATATCTTTGATACCACCGTAACGGGTGTTAAGAACAGCAATTTCTTCTTGGAAGCGTTGAACTTCGAGCTTAGAATAGCGGGCTTCGAGTTCACCAGTCTTCATGCGGCGTTCGAGATCCTTAACCTTCTTGATTTGGCGGTTAACGGTTTCGACGTTGGTAAGAGTACCACCAACCCAGCGTTCGGTAACGTATGGCATGTCGACAGATTCAGCGGCTTCTTTAACGATGGCTTTGAGTTGTTTCTTGGTACCAACGAAAAGAATTTTCTTGCCGTCTTTAGCGATTTTCTTGGTAAGAGCGAGAGCTTCTTCGAGGCCAGCTACGGTCTTTTCAAGATTAATAATGTGAGTGTCTTGGCGCTTGCTGTGGATATATTGAGCCATTTTTGGGTGCCAACGTGAGGTCTTGTGACCAAAGTGAGCTCCTGCTTCGAGGAGTTCTTTCATGTCGATAGTCTTGGACATGTTTTCCTTTCCCTTCACTTCATCTTGTCTTCAGGAAAACGGATGAAGTTGTTTCATTAAATTAATTACTTTTCTATCTTAACATAAGAGGTGGATTCTGTAAAGCTAATTTCCTATTGAAAAAACCGCGAGTATCTGATAAAATGGTGACTAATTATGAGTAAACAAGAATTGCATCCAAAAGATTATCGCTTTGTGGTTTTTGCTGATGACGCTGCGAACTTTTCTTTCTTGACTAAGTCTACCGCTAAGAGCGAAGAGACTATCAAGTGGACCGATGGAAATGAATATCCACTCGTGAAGGTTCAGATTTCTTCGGCTTCTCACCCATTCTTTACTGGTGAAGAGAAGATTATCGATACCGAAGGTCGCGTTGATCGCTTCAAGGCTCGTGCTATGAAGGCAGAAGCTTTGAAACAGGCTCTCGCCAACAAAGCTGCTAAGCAGATGAAAGAAGCCGAGAAAAAAGCAGAAAAAGCTGAAGCTTAAGTCTAAAATAAGGCCAAATGGCCTTATTTTTTGTGAAAAGTGAAAAGATATATTATAATAGAGAAGTCATGGATCTTTAGCTCAGTTGGCTAGAGCGTACGATTCACATTCGTAAGGTCACTGGTTCGAGCCCAGTAAGATCCACCAAGATATTTTTTGAAATCCCGGGAAGGGATTTTTTGTTGGAAAAGAAAATACCCCCTATAGATAGGAGGTATTATCGTTTTTTCTTAGCACTAATTACCGTTATTGTTCAGCGAAAGCCTGAAGCATTGGTTCGGGATTGAACTGAATCAAGGTGGAGCGGTTAGTAATCCACATCTTCAGATAATCGGGGTGATTCTTGAGGTAGTTATACTCCTCAATCTTCATGATACGTGGGTCACGTGTAGCGAAACTTAGTCCGTATCCATCTTGATCGTCGTCAGTGTGAACTTTTTCATTGGCGAGAATAGAAATATAGTCTTCGTGATGCTTGCAGCCGGCAATTACTCTACCAGTAACAAAAGTATTCTTTTTAAGTAAAGTTTTATCGCCGTTATCTTGAATAAAACATACCACTTCTTCACCGACATTAAACCACCACTGATCAGAGCGAATAGTGGTAAAAAGAGGTTTTGGCTCTGCCTGCTTTATGGCTTCAAGAACCATCTTCATGGAGTTGTAAGCTTTATCTTGTATCTGAGCTAATTGATTTTTGTTATTTTTAGAAATATTAATCTCAGGATAAGGAGAGCTAATTGCGCAAGTTGCCATCATCTCTATAGTTAGATAATATTTTGCTATAGTTTCAAGGTTTTCAGTACCAAGAAAAGGTAATTCAAAATCAACTGGTAATTCAATATTTCCTAAGTAATCAATAACAAGGTCCCTAGCGTTAATTATTTGATTTGTCATAGCGCAAATCTCCTTTCTTTAATAAGACTCGATCTGAGTCAATATGATAGAGGTTATTTGCTGCTTAGCAGCGCAGGAGATACAAAATTTATATACCCTACGCCGCCAAGCATTAGACAAAACAAACGAAAAACGATACTAATGTACGATGGATTAAATCCACGATCACTATATTGTAGCATAATTAGCTTATTTTGTCAAATAAGCATAATAGGCTTGAAAGTTTGGGTTATTTCGAGATGTATAAGATCCACCAAGATATTTTTTGAAATCCCGGGAAGGGATTTTTTAGGTATTCTTTATGGTGAAGTATCCTGGACGCCCATTTGTAGCATCGTCAATGCGAGCATATTCTTTATCGAGATGGCTTGCATTATATACTGTGCCGCTGCCACCTTGAAGTTTAGTACTATCGGTAAACATATTGGCGGAATTATTAATGCTGTCATTTTTGAAATCAGCTGAAGCGAAGATTGTCGTAAGATTTTTATTATTTCTAAACATCTCTGAGCTATTTAATAGATGTTCTGTTTTGAATTTAGTGATGTCGATAGATACCGTAGTCGAATTCGCAAACATTGATGACATGTTAGTTACTTTTTCGGTATTAAATGTCGATAAGACAAGAGGTGATTTATTATTAAGGCCCATAAACATTTCACTCATGTTTGTGACGGCACTCGTGTCGAACTGGCTGTTGAAGGAAAGTTGTTCGCTTCCTAACGTGAGGTTCTTAAACATTCCTTGCATATTAGTGACGTTTTTGGTGATAAAATGGTTGCCAAAAATAATTTTGCGCTGATAATTAGTATTTATATTGTCGGAGCCGAATAGATAGCTCATATCGGTAATATTCTCGGTATTGAATGATGAGAGATTTAAGGAATAGCTAGAATTGTCGACGCTTGTATTTTTAAACATGTATTTCATATTAGTAAGTTTTGAGATGTTATCGCGCTCTGGCATAAGGATGGGATTTTTTACCATTGGCTTATATCCTTCAAACATACTACCAGTATCAGTTAATGACGAGAAGGTTGCATCGCTGAAATTCATTGATGGTAGTTCAGAATTTTTATACATAGAATTGGTGGATGTGGTGAATTTACCAAAGTCGCTTGATGGTCTGCTAGTATATCCATTGCCACAACCACTATAACAACGAGCAATAACACCCTCAAACATAGAAGTCATATCTGAACTATTGATCAGGTAGTTGCCGTAGATGCGGAAAGAATCACCTACATCAACATTTTTATACATCTCCCGTGTAGAGACGGGTTTGGTGGTGTTAAAAGTGAAATTTGCACGAACATTTGAATCTGCAATTAAGGCGTCAAGAATGAGCGGGTCAGATTGCCTTAAATTGTAGTAAAATTCACTAGATAAGCCGAGGAAATTTTTGTTGTCGTTGTGATATAGACGGTATAAGGAGTGTGAAAAATTCTTTACTTTTTCGAAGGATATACTGTTTTTATCCCAATAATAGAAGAGATCTGGATCACAGTTAGTGAATCCTGATAAGAAATATGACATATCGGAATTTGCGTACATCTTGGCAGCTTTAGACCAGAAGGTGATGGTGTAGTTATTTCCACTTTTTGTGGATGATAGAAAGGCGGGTTCTTCGGAGTCGGAGGTAGAAATCTTGACGGTTTTTATGGCGTTTGCTGGTTCTTTATTTGCGAATTTTAGATTATCAAGCCTTTTATTGCTAGGAAAATCAGTTTCTGGATGTTCGATAATATTTGGATCCGTCTCCTCCATTGCTTGGCGAATAGCCTTATTAATTTCGCGGCCGCTCGCTAACTCCGGGGCAGATGTATTTATGAGCGTATAGACAAGTTTTGTTTTGTAGTTACCAGACAATATTTTTGGAGAAGAGATAATGAAAATATTGCTATTAACCTCTAGGTTATTTGCGTCTTCCGATGATTTTCTGACTAAGTATGGAGCAGAAGAGCCTTTGATGGGTGAGTGTCTATAGCCGTCGCAGTAATTATTTTTACTAGTGTTAGTGCAGATACCCCAAGAAACGTAGTCATCGGAGGAAAGATAGGAAGAGTCACTATTGGAGATTGGTTTAATTTTTACTCCGGTTTTTTCGTCACGCAGAAAGTTATCTTCAGTTTCTGTTGAGAGATAAAGAGACCATCCGCCACTTGTCTTTGCAGTGACATTCGCGGTTATTGTTTTTGCATTTACATCAAAAGAGCCAGAAGGTCTGGACGTGATATTTATGCCGGAAAAATTTTGGACGGTCAGTGAGCTACTTTCGGCAAATACGGGTTGATGTGTAAATACAATACAAAAAGCACAACATATAAGTAGCTTAAATACTAGTTTTTTGCGTGGTAATGACCATAAAAAATAGATTGCTCGCATTTATTCCCTTTCATTAATATATTTTAGTATATTTCTTGATTCCGTTTATGGCAATATTGAAAAAAATAATATTTGATTACGTACTATTGTTTATTATATAATTAATCTAATATGGATGAAAAAATCAAAAGTTTAGAGTTAGAGTTAACTCAGCTTAACCAATTCTTGGAAAATCCGAAGGCTTACCTCGAAAATGATTTTGCTGCAAAATCGAAGAGGAAGGCAGAGGTCGAATCGATTTTGGATTTGAAAAATGAAATTACTCGTGCCGAGCAACAGATTAAGGATGACGAGGCAATCGTTTCGGACCCTGAACTAGGCGAGATGGCAAAATTAGAAATTCAGGAGTTGACGGAAAAAATTGCTGAACTAACTAGACAACTTGAGGATAAATTAATTCCGCGTGATCCGGATGATGATAAGCCAGTGATCGTGGAAATTCGAGCTGGGGCCGGCGGCGACGAGGCTTCGTTGTTTGCGGCTGAGCTTTACCGTATGTATTTGCGTTATGCGGAAAAACATGGTTTTAAGGTGGAACTAATGAACGAAAGTCTAAATGAAACCGGTGGGGTAAAAGAAGTGGTCTTTAAGATGGATGGCGAGACGCCTTTTGGTACGATGAAGTTTGAGGGTGGTGTACACCGTGTACAGCGCGTACCGGTGACCGAGTCACAGGGGCGCATTCACACTTCTACAGTGACGGTAGTGGCTTTACCAGAGGTAGAAGAGTCGGAAATTGTAATTGATGAAAAAGATTTACGTATCGATATTTATCACTCTGGTGGTCATGGTGGCCAGTCGGTGAACACGACTAACTCAGCTATTCGCATTACGCATATGCCTTCGGGTATTGTGGTGGCGATGCAGGATGAGCGCTCTCTCCGACAAAATAAGGAGCGCGCTATGATGGTGCTACGTACGCGTTTGAACGATATACAGCGAGCAGAGGCGGCGAAAAATGCCTCGGCAGCGCGTAAGAATTTGATTGGTACAGGTGATCGTTCAGAAAAAATTCGTACTTATAATTTTCCACAAGATCGCGTAACTGATCATCGCATTCATTATTCCAGATCGAATGTAAATGCAGTGATGGATGGCGATATTGATGATATTATTTCGGAGCTGAAGAAGTGTGAGCTCGATGTAATTCGTACGGAAAACGGTATTGCGGAATAATTTTCAAAGGAGAAAATGGCAACCACGGTAAAAAGTTGGCTGGATGTTTCGAAGCAGATTATCAATCCGACAGAGGCGGAGATTATTTTGGCGGTCTCGATGGATGTGCAGGACCGGAGCTTTTTCGTAACTCATGGTGCAGATAAAATCTCTGATGAGGCGCGTAAGAAAGCGGATCAAATGGTGGCATTACGGGCTAATAAAGTGCCGCTGGCTTATATTTTGGGGGTGAAATGGTTTATGGGGCGACCATTTTTGGTAAACCAAAATGTGTTAATTCCCCGTCCGGAAACGGAACTCGCGGCGGAACTGGCGGGAAAACTTTATTATCGAATTATTGATGGGAAATTTAATAGTGGCGAACAGGCATCTTCTGATAATCCGATTACGATTGTGGATGTGGGGACGGGATCTGGTTGCATTGGGCTCTCGGTGGCTTTGGAATGTGTAAATAGTCAAGTGATTGGACTTGATATTTCAAAGGATGCCCTGACGGTAGCGCGAATTAACCGGGATAAACTTGGGGTGAAGAATATTAAATTTTACAAATCAGACCTTCTTTCGACGATTTTACGCTTGAAGATTCGATCAGAAATTATTGTGGCAAACTTGCCATACGTGGATGAAGCTTGGGAGTGGCAATCGCCAGAATTGCAATACGAGCCGAAGTTGGCACTTTATGCGGATAAGGACGGTTTGGCACAAATTTACCGGTTACTTGATCAAATTAAGCGAAATTATTTTACTGCGAAAAACCTGGAAGAACTTTCGGAGGCGGAAATCCAGGCGGAACTGGAAACTAATTATGTGATTATTGAATCGGATATGAGTCAGCAACAAAAAATTATTGAATATGCGGAAAAGTTGGGTTTTGAATTGGGCCTAAAGAAAGATTTAATTTTAGGATTTTCTTACCCAGTGGAAAAAATAAGGCAATAATTGGTAGATTTTTAACTAAAATAAATAAAGTATCTATGATAAATTGAAAATAACCTCGTGATAAAATCCCTGAGATAAAAGTCCTGAAAAAATAACCCTGTGATGAATGCCCTGGGATAAAAATAATCCTAGGGAAAATAGTCCTAGACAAAAAATAACCCCGGAGGGTTATTTTTTGACTTTATTCTTCTTCGTCGTCAGATTTTTTATTGGTGGTAACCTTGGCGCTATCGGCATCATAGGCTTCAAGTTTAACATCGAGTTGAACGTATTTTTTGTCACGATAGGCCTCAAGTTTAACTGTATCGCCGACGGCGTATTCGCCAATCAAGCTGCCAAGAGAGCCGGCAGTGCCGATTTTGGTGCCATTAACGGCGGTAATAATGTCACCATCTTTAATGCCAGCCTTGTCGCCAGCGCTACCTTTGATGACGGCGGAGGCATTGTTTGAGCCTTTGACGTAGGCACCAGCTGTGACATCGAGTTTCTTCTCTTTTGCAATAAGCGGGGTGATGGTTTGGTAGCGGACACCTAATACGGCGCGTTCGAATTTACCATCTTTGAGGACGCCAGCCATAATTCCCTTGACGCTATTAATAGGAATAGCGAAGCCAACGTTATTTCCCTGGCTAGCATAGGCGGTGTTAATGCCAATTACTTCGCCGGCGGCATTGACGAGTGGTCCACCAGAGTTACCGCCATTAATTGCGGCATCAGTTTGGATCATATCGGAAAGGGTTTCATAGGTAGTACGTGAGGAATCGGAAGCGGTGAGGCTACGACCTTTACCAGAGATGATGCCGGAGGTAACGGAGTTTTGGTAGGTACCAAGCGCATTGCCGATGGCTACCACTTGCTGGCCGATGTTAGTGGTTTTACTGTCACCAATTTTGATTGGAGTAAGATCTTTGACGTCTTTGATTTTAATAATGGCAAAATCATTGATTGGGTCGGTGCCGATAAGTTCAACATCTTCATAAGTCGAGCCATCGTCGAGGATGACGCCAATTTTGGTAGCATTAGCAACGACGTGTTTATTGGTGGCAATATAGCCATCGCTGCTGAGAATGAAACCAGTACCAGCAGCCTGGGAGACTTGACCAGTAAAGAAAGAACCGGTGGTGCTAGTATTGGTGATGATTGAAACAACACTTTTCGAGACGGAATTGGCAATTTCAGAAATTGAACCTTCAGCAAAGGTAGCAGCATTATTGCTGGCCGAATTACTACTATGGAAAATTGAAGTAGTAGGGCGGTTGTAAGCATAATAAAGCGCGGCGCCGGATAAGGCGACGGCTACGAGACTGGCGAAGGTAGCAAAACGATTTTTGCCAGTTTTAACCTTAGGTTTTTTCTCGGTTTTTGAGGTGGATTTTTCTTCAGATTCAGATTCGGTATCTTCAGCGGAATTGGCTTCAGTAGCTTTCTCGGATTCATCTTCAGATTCTTTTGCTTCAGATTCAGTGTCAGAATCTGATTCGACCTCAGGCTCTTCGGCTTCAGCCGCAGATTCATCTTCGGTCTCAGAATCGGTTTCAGCTTCAGTTTCAACTTCGGTTTCGTTTTTGGATTGTTCTGAAGTTTTGGACTGTTCTGCGGTGTCGGTAGTCTCTGACTCTTCGACTGAATTCATGGATGAATCGGTAGGTTCGAGACCTTCTAATTTGGATATATTTTGATGATCTTCTAAATCGATTGAGTCTTTTGGCTCAAAATTACTTTTATCTTCGTTCATTTTTTACCTCCTTAAACGTAAGATTAGACATTAAATAGCGGTTTACTAAACCACAGCACGATTATCAGGATTACGGAAATAGCAAAAATAGTAGGTACGAGAATATCTTTCTTTTCAATTTTCTGGTCATTTAGACTGGCGTTTTGATAAAGTAGGCCGGCGAGGAACGCTAAGATTGTCAGAATAATGGAGATTTGTGGAATAATTATCCCGAAGGCCTTGAACGAATAGACGATGAGCCAAAATTCAGCTAGCCAGGAAATCTCGGCGAAAAGTAGACCAGAAATTAGGGTGATTAAGCCGTATCCGGTATCTTCGCTCTGTACCAAGACGTGACGTGCTACGGCAAAACCGAGGATAAAGTTTAATAGGATGGTGAGACCGGAGCTGCTACTAGCTACCATCAGGGTGATGGCGGTGCTGCCGAAAAATACTGCGAGAAGCGCCTGGAGTTTGGTGGCAAAATTAGAGGACATTGGCTTGAGAACGATGAGCCAGAGTGAATAGAGGGCCGTCAGTACGTAATGCAATGGGCTTAGAATATTTCCAGCACAGTAGGCGAGAAATACGAAGGAAAAACCCATGATGAGGTCGACTAGGTTGGATTTTATATTAATAAATAGATAGCGTGGACGCACGGCGAACATACGCCATTTAGAGAGCAATACTAATACGCAGCCCGGGAGAAAACTTGCCGTGGTAAGGTTTAAGAAAATAGTGGCAATTGCAAGTACTAAATTGAGTAGCACATGTAAGATTGTACTCAGAATGTTGCGGCCACGTCGGATGATTACATAATCTGCCATATAAAATATTATACCTTATTATTAAAATAAACGAATGTGATCGAAGGGATAAAGTCGCATGAGAACTGGTCCGATAATGCGACAATACGGAATAGTGCCAAGGCCATAACGAGAATCGTAGGAATGGGTGCCTTCACGATTATCTCCAACTACGAAAATTTCACCATCTGGTACTGTGATATCGACTTCGCCAGAAGTGTTGGCCTTTGGTCCATCGGTAGCGGATTTTCTAGTAGCAGTATCTGGATCGAAGCCATTAGGGTTCTGGTCGTTATAAACCGTGATTTTACCGTCTTTCACCACAACGCGTTCACCTGGAAAAGCAATAACACGTTTGATGATATATTGGTCTTTAATGGTAGAGTCGACATTACAAGTGAGCTTACCACTGGACTCACCATTGAGAAAGACGATGATTTGTCCACGTTCTGGTATGTATTCCTTACCCGATAGATGGCTCATACTGACTGCTAGGCGATTGACGATTAAACGGTCATTTTCGCTTAGCGTGTAGTCCATGGAATGCCCTACGACGTTATAGGAACGAAAAACGTAGGCGTTTAAAAACATCGTACCGATAATGACACAGGCGACAAAAACAATTAAATTAACAAAATCTTTAACGATTGGGTATCTTTTGAAGAATGAAATTTTATTTTCCACTAATCTATTTTATCACGATTATGGTTCTTATTTTTGATAATAATCATGTAAAAATTGTTTTTTAAATTCAGCAAAAGTCTGATTCAAAATGCTTTCACGAATTTGCTCGGTGAGGCGAATAATAAAGCGTAGGTTATGAGCGGTAGCAAGATTATAATATTGGCGTTTTAATTCTGGATCACCAGATTTCCAAAGCGCACGCAGTTGTCCCCTGGTCCAACTAGCTCTACAAGTAGTACAGTCGCAGTGGGCATCAAGTAATTCATTGCTATCCTTAAATTTACGCAGATTAATATCGCCGTATTTGGTATAAATTTTACCGTGGCGAGCTTCGCGGGTCGGTGCGACACAGTCGAAAGTGTCGGCGCCCATTTCGGTACCAATTAAAATATCGTCCGGATGAGAAAGTCCCAGTAGGTGACGAGGTTTGTTTTCAGGTAATTCCTCATTACACCAACGTAAAATTTCACCGAGGTCTTCCTTAAGAAAGGCGCCACCAAGACCATAGCCATCAAATGGCATTTTGCCAAATTTTTTGGCCGTACTGCGCCTTAAATCTTCCCAGCGACCACCCTGTAGAACTCCATAAAGGCTTTGACGGTAGCCGAGTGAGTCACGTAATTTAAAATGCTCGTCGAGACTACGTTTAGCCCAACGTTCGGTACGGGCGAGAGCCTCAACATTATATTCGTAGCTGTCGGCTAAGGAAGTAAGTTCATCAAAAGCCATGTGAATATCGGCGCCGATACGGCATTGAATCTGCATAGATTCTTCTGGGCCAATAAAATCTGGTTGACCATCGAAAGGGTCGCGGAAATTAACCCCATCTTCGGTAACGTGGGCGAGGCGTTCTTGGTGGGCGGTATTAACTACATCACGCTCGCGCTCCATAGAGACGACTTTGCCAAGGCCAGAACCGAGTGACATGACTTGGAAGCCACCAGAATCGGTGAGGGTCGGCCCATGCCAATTTGACCAGTTGGCTAAACCGCCAGCTTCGGCAATTTCGTGAGATTTACGACGAAGATGATAACCATTACTAAGCATGGCTTGAGCTTTGGTTTGATGGAGTTCTTCTGGCGAAAGAAAACGAATGGCTCCGGTGGTACCAACCGCCATAAAAGCTGGAGTTTTGATGTCGCCATGTGGGGTATGAATTGTACCGGCGCGACCAAGTGCGCCAGGGATACGTTCATTAATTTCGAAAGAGAAGCCGGGGGTTGCCATAATTCCCTAATTCTTAGCGGTCTCTTCAGCGCTTTTTTCAATTTCGACCTTGTGGGCTGGAATATATTTGCGTAGTTGCTTTACGATAACGATTTCAACTGGCGACAAGACGATTTCGATGCTAATCCCGATGATATAAGCAAAAATGGCTTGATTTAAGAAGTCGGAAAAAGCGAGGACGTCTAAAAATGCAACAGTTTCAAAAACAAGTGTATCGAAAAAGTGAGCCACGAAAGAAGAGGTGAGAGCGCGAACGATGAAAAGTTTTTGGCCAGTCTTTTGCTTAATCTTTTCGAAGATGTAGTTGTTAGAAAATTGTGAAAATAGGTAGGCAGTGAGTGAGCCAATAATGATACGTGGCGCAAAACCTAAGACATTAGCGATTGATGCTTGCATACCTTCGGTACCAGCGAATGGTGGAAGGGCGATAACGATCCAAAAAGTGAGCGCAGCAATGATGTTAACTAAGAGGCTGCCAAGAATGATGTGCTTGGCGGTTTTTTGGCCGTAAAATTCAATGATAATATCACCGAGAATGTAGGAAATTGGAAAACTAATTACGCCCCCGTCGACTGGAATGCCGAAGAGGTCCCAAAGCTTAGTCGCAGCCAAGTTTGAGATCAAAAGGATTCCAGCCGAAATTGCGGTGAAATAAATTAAGAGATTGCGTTTTCTAACTTGCTTGTCCATCTTAGAAATTAAGCTCTACGGTTTCGCCGTCTTTAGTTTTGATAGAGCCACGAACGTTGGTGAGCTCAATAGCAGCAGAAGCTTCGTCGTAGGTCTTGCCGGTAGATTCGTAGGCTTTTTGGTTTAATTCCTTGTCGGCAACAGTTTTAGCTTCGGCGGTAAAACGCATGAGGCCTAATTCGTTGCTAAAGACGTAAATTTCGACCTTAGGATTTTTTTCGATTTGAGCGTAAACCTGTTTGTTAGATTTGGTGCCAATGTAGAGATGGCCGTCGAGAATGCCAGCAGCATCAAAAATGCGAAGATGTGGCTGATCGCCATCGGTAGTTGCAATATAAAACATTCCTTCAAGAAATGGTAAAACTTGTTCCATAGTAAATTTTTTCCTTTTTAAGTGCTTATTAATTATGTGAAATTTTGGATGACTAGTCAAGCAGGTCAGAAAGATTTGATCTTTCGATCTTGAACTAGATTTTAAATTTTAATTATTTTTCGTCATCGAGCGTAGCGCGGATATTGGAAGCTTCTTCGAAAAGAATTTTAATGCAGCCAGCGATTGGGATAGCCACAATACAGCCAATCAAACCAAAAGCATACATACCAATAGTAATCGAAATTAAGATGGCGAGCGGAGGAAGATTGAGTCCTTTGCCCTGGATACGTGGACCGATGATGTTATTTTCAATCTGCTGATAGATGAGATAGAAAATGAAGAAAGCAATGGCGGCACCTGGAGCGTTGATGAAAAGTAGAGTGGTATTCAGGATACAGCCGATGACCGGGCCAAACATTGGAATGAGGAAGAAGAGGAAGGAAATGAGGCCGAGAGGTACCGCGAGTGTAACTGGAAGATTGAAGATGAGAGTGATGACAAAAACGCCGAGCATAGTCATGAGGCCGTCGAGGAGAGCGATGAAGACCTGAGAGGAAACGTAGGCTGCTACCACATTACCCATACGAGTGATGACGCGCTGCCAGACGTGGGCGGATTTTTTGTCTTTGACTGCCATGACGCGCCAAAAATCTTGCATCATAGTCGGGCCTTCAAGCATGAAGAGGATGGTGAGAACAATGGTAAGAATCACACTAGTGATGATATTGCTAATGGCGCCGATACTGCCGACGGCAATATTGCTAATATTCCCGAGCATGGTACTACTGAAACTTTTAATACCGGAAGTTAAACTATCTTGGAGATTGGGGATTCCAAAATAATTACCAATACCATTAATATCTAAATGGTCGATAACTTCCGAAATCTTAGCAGGTGCGGTAGCAAGAAAATTAGAAACCTGCTCGACAATAACCGGACCAATCACGCCCACGATAATGGCAAAAGCCAGAGCGATGGAAAAAACGGCTAGCACAGAAGAAAGTCCGGGACGACTTTTACGTTTATCAATCTTGTCGATTTGCTTGGCGAGCGGATGAAGAGAAATCGCCAGAAAAGCGGAAATTCCGACAATAATTAGACCACTGGCGGCCTTAATGATGAAAATTCCGGCAGCGGCAAAGGCGATCAAGACTAGCCAAAAGCGGACAAATGTTTTTGTATCGATATCAATTGTGCGTGACATATACTCCTTTATTTGATTATAGCATTGGTGCTTCAAGATATTGCCAGAAACTGGCTTGATTGGTGTCTAAAATACTAAAATTATGGGCCTTTAAGTTTTCACGAATCTGGTCAGCCTTAGCGTAATCTTTATTCTGCTTAGCTTCGGCGCGCTCTTTAATAAGAGTTAGAACTTCGTTTGATGGCAGAATGAGACTATCGAAGAAACGAAGCCCGAATAATTCATCGACAAAACGCCAATCATCTAAACTTAATTCATTTTGATCAATTTCAGCAAAAACTTCAGCGGAGTTAAGGTTCTGATTAATGATATCAACTAGTTTTTCTTGTAATTCTGTTGTTTGATAGTTGGTTTTTTGAATTTTGGTAAGCTGTGCAGCTTGATTTTCGGTGGGAGTAGTTTCTTGTATGGTTTTCGCAAGACGATTTAGCCAGTGCAAACGACGATTTTTGGCAGCAGTTAGACCATCGAAGGTGAAATTTCGTTCGGATTGATAATGCCCTTGCAGGATCCAGAGCTTAAAGTCGAGTGGTGAAAAGCCGCGGTCTTTTAGATCTTGAATTGAATAGGTGTTGCCGAGTGATTTGCTGATTTTTTGATTATCAATGGTGATGAAATTGGCGTGGAGCCAATAGTTAGCCATGGTTTTACCGAAAGCGGCTTCGGACTGAGCGATTTCATTGGTGTGATGAATCGGAATGTGGTCGATGCCGCCAGCATGAATGTCGAGAGGTTCACCTAATTCGAAATGTGAGATGGTGGAACATTCGAGATGCCAGCCTGGATAGCCTTTTTTGCCTTGAAAATCCCATTGCATGGCATGATCTTCGCCAGGTTTAATAAATTTCCAGATAGCAAAATCAGAAACATTGCGCTTTTCGGAGTTAAAATCGACGCGGGCGCCGGCGCGAAGGTTGTCGAGGTCGAGTCTGGCAAAATCGGCGTAGGTAGCGAATTTACTGGTATCAAAATAAATGCCATCGGAGGTTTCATAGGTGTATCCACGCGAAATTAAAGTATTGATCACCTCAATGTCTTCCTGAATGTAATCGGTGGCACGGCAGAATTTGGTAGGTGGTAGTAAATTCAGGGCATTAAAATCTTTAATGAAGGCGGCTTCGTAAAATTTGGCAATTTCCCAAACGGTTTTATTTTCACGCTTGGCGCCTTTTTCAAGCTTATCTTCCCCGTCGTCGGCATCAGATGCGAGGTGCCCAACATCGGTGATATTAATAATACGGTGAGGGGTTAAATGATTAATTCTAAGGGTGCGAACCAGAAGATCCCAGTAGATATAGCTAGCGAAATTTCCAATGTGAGCAAAATTATAAACAGTAGGGCCACAGGTATAGATTTTGACATTTTTGGGATTTTGAGGGATAAATTCTTCGATTTGGCGAGTTTTGGTGTTAAATAGGTGAAGTTTAGTCATAATGTTTCTCGGTTTTAGTGCTTCTTGGTTAGTTAGTTTCTTCGGATTTAAAAAGTAAATCATTACAACAGAAAACTAAGTCACGTAATACGTCATCGTAGGTGGTATCGTAAGTGCGGAAGCCAGCGGCAAAAGGATGACCGCCGCCACCAAAATAACCAGCCACCTTGTTGGCGATCGGTTTAGAGGTACGAATCTTGCCGGTGACTTTGCCATCTGGGTAGGTTTTAATGGCGACAGCCACTTCTACGCCTTCAACCATCTTCATTTCTTCGAGGATGAGCGCGTTTGGATTATACTCATCAGAAAATTCTGTAATATCAGACCAAGGAATATGGATGGTGGAAAGCTTATCATCGAGGCTATATTCGATGCGCTTAATGAGGTCGGCCTTATAATCGAGAATACGTCGCGACTTTTTCATGTATTCTTTGCGATTTTCTTCGAGCTTATTAATGTCGGCGCCAAGTTCGGTAAGGTGGGCAGCGACGCGGAAAGTATCAGCGGTGACGCCAGCGGTGGTAAGGCCTAAGGTATCAGAAAGCAGGCCTTGAAAAATATTTTCGGCGGCTGGTTGATTGATTTTGATATTCTGATCAATGGCAATTTTGTAAATCAGATTAGTGCAAGATGGCAAATGTTCGATAATGCTTTGGTGTGGAAAATCTAGATCGTCGGTAGTTTCGTGATGGTCGATGACGAAAATTGGTTTAGTGTAGAGAATATTTCTAATTACTAAATCATCAAGTAGCTTACTAAGCAGAATGGTAGCGGCCGTGTCGACGATAATATATCCATCTGCGTGGTAATCAAAATTTTGGTCAATACGTTCCCAGCCAGAAAAATAGCGAAGATATTTTGGTACATTGACTGGACAATAAAGTGAGACCTCTTTGTCTTCAAGTAAAGCTTCGAGTGCTAAACTGGAACCTAGCGAATCACCGTCCGGATTTTCGGCTTGAATAACGCAGATTTTACTTTTGTTTTGGAGAAATTCTGAAAAATTTTGATACATTACTCTTTAATTTTATCATAGTCGACAATCAGCTGGTTGGCGAAGTCGATAATCTCAGCTTTCTTGGTGGTGTATCCGACTGGTTTGCAGGCAAAAGATTCGGTATTTAAGAAATCTAAGGTATCTAGTTGATGGCGAATGGCGTGAATAAGTTTCGGAATGTTGATGTCAAATTCGGCGATCTCAGATTTAGTGATGGTCTTTTCGAAGAATTCACCCGGTTCGCCTGGTTTGACGTTTTTATAGCTTGGAAGAACGAAAAGCAAGCTCATAGATTCGACCGTGTAATTTTTATAGGTTGGCGAAGTGGTGACAAGATAGTAATAGAAAAGCAACTGAATAGTATAGATGAAAAGTTTTTTGTTATTTTTCCAGGTATCCTTTTCTTGCATACCAGTTGAGGTTTTGAAATCGTAGATGCGAATAGTTTTATTCTGCTCGTCGATAGTGAGGTGATCGATAGTACCGGTGATAGGGACGCCTTCAAAGGAAAGTTTTTCATGACTAAATGAAACTTCGGCCTTAGCATGTTCGTCAAAGAGAATGTCGTGGAAATACTCGATACTTTGAAGCAATTCGGTTTTACCAATGGTGATGAGATCTTCGATTTCACGTTCCGAAAGATCAAGGTTTTTGGCAGTTTCAATGTAATATTCGAGGGCTTGCTCGGCGGTGATTTTCTGGTTAGTAATCATCTCAAAACATTTGTGGATTAGATTACCCTTTTCAATATTCACCACATTTTCAATACTGCGTGGTGCGCCAATTAAACGGTTGCGGTAGAAATTTAATGGACCGTTATATTCGAGATCTACGAAATTTGAAACATCGGTGGCAGAAAGCCAAATATTGTCGGCTTTGGCGTGAAGATATTTGAGTAAATCGTCTTTTGGATCGAGATATTTGTCGAGCCAGGTAGATTTTAGATGCTGTAATTCGGTAATTTCAGAATTATCGGACGGATGCTGGAAGATTTCAGGCGCTTCTAGTAACGGAGAGGTTTTAATAACTTTTTCCTCATTTATCTCCATCATCATGCCAAGCGGCTTGGTAGTGCTCTGGTTGTGATTAATAGTAGCACTGGTCATGGTGAGAGATTTGGCGGCACGAGTCATGGCCACAAAGAGGAGACGTAGATTACATCCTTCACTTTCGGTAGCTCCATTGACAAAAGTCAGATTAAATGGTGGTTTAATTCCCTGCGACCCACGATTCTGATTCCAATGAGCGTCAGAAAGGTCAAGGAGGAAGACGTGTTTGAACTCAAGGCCCTTAGATTTATGGGCGGAGATTAGAGTAATAGCGTTTTGGTCATCGGAAAAAATTGCGGATTTTTGGATAGTGGCATTGGCGGCTTGATATTTATCGAGAAAATCAATATAGTCGGCAAGCTTTGGATGTTCGGCCTTTGTGAAACTATAAAATGCTTCCTTGAGGGTGGCGAGATTTTGGTAAAAATCTACCATCTGGCGAACTTCCTTGGAAGTTAGTTGTTTAGCTAGAGTTTCCGGATTTTCATAATCAAGATTTGGTAAAAATGGTGAAATATAGAGAGATTTTTCGGTAGATGTGGTAGACTCAGAGCCAATTTCGAATGGATCGATGATGGCGGAGTCAGGGTTTGATTTTGGCGTTTCATTAGATTCAGAATTTACTTCTGAAGTTTCAAGATCAAGATAAATCGGTTTTAAGTTGATGAGGAAATTTATCATGTCTTCGACAGACGAGGTGAGAGTTTTTTTGGCAAGTTCAGCGAGGAATTTGGCAAAATTTTGTACGGCGGGAAGTTTTTGATAACCGAGTAGATAATCGAGAAAATGACGATGGTCGTGATATCCAGTGTGAACTAGTTGCACAAAATCAAGTGGATTAAGCCCGAGATAGTCGGCGCTCATAATATCTGCAAGTAAATCAAGGGGGTCTTGTCCAGATGCGAGCTGGTGAATGACGCGAAGTAGGTCATGAAGTTCTTTGATTTTGGCATCTTCAAGAATATTTTCCTTTCGTTCATAAGTGACATTAATATTGTCGTATTTGCGAAGATACGGCAGTATCGCCTTTAAGACATCGTGTTTTCGAGCGATAATGGCAATATTTTTTTGCTCTTCCCCACTTTGGATAAGATTATGGATGGTTTCAGCGACCCACTGATATTCAGAAATGGTATCACTGAAGTGATGGCGAGAAATACGAGTGTTTGGATGATTAATCGGTTGAAGTGTCTGATCATCACTAGTGATTTTTGATAATTCTGAGTTTCTGGCGGCATGAAGATTTTTAGTGAAGTCACCGGAAGTTTCACCAAGGCTGGTTAGGACGGACTCGGATTTGATAAAGCTATCGGGGATTTGGTCGGCAATTTTACGTGACAAAGCCAGGATTTCACTGGTTGAACGATAATTTTCTTTAAGAATGATAATCTTGGCGTGATAATGCTGATAAAAATCGACTAGGTTAGAAGAAAGTGCTCCTTGAAATTCGTAAATGGTCTGGTCGTCATCACCTACGGCCATAATTTCTGGTTTATCATAGTCGGTGATGAGTTGGATTAAACGAACTTGCGCCGGATTGGAATCCTGAAACTCATCAAGCATGATGTATTGAAATTGCTCGGCCATCATGGCTTTAAAATCTACATCAGTTTCTAGATGCTTGATTGCTTCAAGAATCATATCAGCATAGTCAACCAAGCGATTTTCGGCGAGATAGGTTTGGTATTTTTGGCAAAAATCTAGAATGGTGGAAAATTTAATAATGTCGTTAGTTTGCTTGTAATAACAAACTCCGTTAGTATTTAAAGTGAAATGGCTATCGGTAAATTTTTTTAGGGCCGCAATAGAAGGTTTATCTTTGGTGATTTCTAACTGATAAAGATCAAGCATCTGACGGTAGAGCTCGTTGGAAATATATGGTACGTTCGGTAAGATATTTTGATCATGAGAAGAACTGACTTGGCCTAGTACGGTAAGAATCGGAAAATAGCGTTCCTTGCATTTACTTTCAAAATTACCACTACTGGCTTTACCGATGGTGGTGGCGGCGAGAGCTTGGTTGAGATCCTCAATATCTTTTTGATTGGCTTCTTGGATGGTTGTGAGACTATCGATTGAAAGATTGGCGCCTTTTAGCTTATTAATTAGATTAGCAACATCGCTAGCCTTGTTAGCTCGAAGTGGATTGGTAATAGGTAATTCATCGAGAAGTTGCTGGAAAAAATTCTCTGCTTCGACGGGGCTGATGGTTTTTTCAGATAGACGTTCAATTTCGGTGGCATAATTCTGGTAGCGGCCGATGATGGTATTTCCAAAGGAGTGATAGGTCATGATGTTCAATTCATCAGCGGAGTTACCGATCACGGTGCGTAGACGGTCGCGCATGTTGGTGGCGGCGGCGTCAGTAAAAGTGAGACAAAGGATGTTGCTTGGGTTGGTTTGGGTAACATTCAAGATGTGAGCGACGCGCTGAGAAATAATTTGCGTCTTACCAGTACCTGGACCAGCTAAGACCAGAAGTGGTCCGCCTAGATATTCAATGGCGGCTTGCTGTTCTTTATTCGGTCTCATCTTTGTTCTCCTTTTTAGTCCTTGGTGCAAGATTATATTTGGTTTGGATGGATTCTTTTAAGAAGATTATACCAGTAATTATCTGCCAAGCGGTAATAGGATAAACTGTGAGACGTTCATAGATGGCAGCTACTTCAGTCAGCTTATTTGTGATGGCGTATTGAAGAAGAAATGCAAAACTAATGCCAATAATTGAAAGTAGTATAGTGGTTAGGCGATAAATTTTATGATTTGGTTTTAGAAAGATTCCGGCGAGAAGTAGGGTGAGATTTCCCATGAGGAATGATAATCTGGCGCCAATGCCATGCAACGAATCTTGATTAGGAACGCCACCTTGAAAAAGTCCGACTAAGAGGCTACCAATACTGAATAGTGCGGCCACCATCATTAAACTGCAGGCTAGTTTAGTGTTTTTATCTTTAAGTTTTGGATATAGTAATAAGGCATAGCTAATAGAAAAACCGAAAGCGGTGACGATGAAACCCAGATTCATCACTATAGCAAGGGGTGAAAAATTGTTTGGTACGCCATCGGCGATTTGTCCAGGATACACTCCCAGCGCACTGATGAATTGCTTAGAGTAGACATATCCTAGATCTTGATTGGTGCCAAGAGCTGCAATAAATTCGGCAATAAGGTAAATGGCGGCATTGAGAATAAATCCAATAGCGCCATATTTTACTAGGCGGCTACGCATTCGTCGATAAGTGATTGGAGTAGATTTAGTCTTTTTGGAATTGTTTGGGGGATAATTTTGCATATTTTCCTTTTGACTAGAGAGCTGTTATAAAAGCGAGAAATCCTAGAATAACACCAAAAGCATTTGGAATAATTAGAATGTAATCTTTTTTCGGCTCTTTAGTCCAGCCATAAATTACCCAAATTAGGCACGAGAAAGCGGCCATAGCTGGCTGCCAAGGTTGACCTTTGGATCCACTGATGTTTGCAATAATCTGTGGAATATAAGCAATGAAAACAAAGATACCAATAAAGGCTCCGATTGACCCCACAATAGTATTGATTTTATTTTTAATATTATTCGACTTCATAAAATAGCCTCCTTTTTTAAATTAAACATAAACGATAATAAAGGAACATTGTGAAAACTGTCAAGTGATTTAGATAAGTCCTCACTATTGATATGGAGTAAAGGTAGCTTTTCCGTCTTCATACTCACCAAGAAAAATTTGGCTAGGATGTGTAATCCCGTGTTTTTTAAGTTCTTGCTTTAGCCAGCTTTCATTTTTGCCGATGACTTCTAAAATATCAAATTGGACCTGACCATCGGTAATAATTGGAAATTTGGGGTTTTCTTCCCCTTTATGAAT
>CAUQEK010000002.1:0-42580 GCA_963517385.1 uncultured Candidatus Saccharibacteria bacterium
TCTCCACTCGCACCAGAACAAAAAGAAAGAACGGTTACGTTCTTTATTTTTTTGGTCACCTGTACGAGAAAGTCTACGTAGGAGGATTACTTACGCCAGATCCTAAATAGAAAGAGTATCTATGTTCTTTCTATTTAGGATCGCCTGCATAAGAGGGACTACGAATTAGTCATACTCGCGCCAGAACAAACAAGAGCATTTGTGCTCTTATTTTTTTGTTCCAGTTATTTGTAAAATTTGGTGGTAATGTTGATGACCTACCTCGTCATCCCAAACTCGAAGGACTTCGCAGGATTCAGGATGTATGTTAGTACCCCTAAATAATTCTTTGATGGATTCTTTCGTATAGGTTTTCTTTGCTATTTTATCGGATTTATCAAAGGTGTGAAGAAAGAATTTTCCACCTTTTTTGAGATTAAGTTCGATTGTTTTAATTAGCGATTCTGGTGTCTTGAGTTTTTGAATTACATAATTAGAATAGACAAGGTCGTATGGCGCGTTCGACGACGAATAAACTTCATTGAGGTCTGTTCCGGTTGTAATATCAACACCATCACATTCCCATCCCATCTTTTTTAGTCCTTCGACGTCGGTTCCATCACCGCAGCCCAAATCTAGAGCCTTGCCGCTTTTAGAAAAATACTCAGTTACAAAATATTTTAATTCTTGGTTCATATTGCTATTGTATAACAATAATTAGGGCTTACTGGAAGAAGGCGAAGTAGACGATGGCGCCGACTAGCGCACCGAAGATACTCATGGCGATGAGGGCAAAGACTAGCGAAAGGTTGGTCTTGCGCATTGAAGGATCGTCGATAATGACAGCCTGTTGCTTGGCCTTGGTCTTTTCAGATTTATTTTTCGCATAAATAGTTTTACGAGAATTATTATCTTCCTCGAAGGTGTAATCCTTGATCTTGGAGCCTGGGCCGAGGAGTTCAGAAGAAAAATCTGAAGAAGTAAAATTATCTTGCCCAGCAGCGAGCGGACGTTTTTGCACTTTATCGGTGTTAATGAATGGACTGCGACCGCCAAGGACATAGTTGGAATTATTATTCGCGATGTCAGAGTCAGCATAAAACGAAGTGGATTTTGGCTTTTCACTATCTGAGAAAGAATACGATGAACGAGCCGGAGCAACCGTAGCCATAGCTTCAGATCGTTCAGTCTGATCGTCCGAAGCGAAGGCAGAATCAATAGAATCCGGCGTAAGTGCGCTTCCCTGATTTTTGGGCAAAGTAGAAATAGTACTCGAGCGGCTGGCGGTCGGATAATACATGGTAGCTGATGGGTTACCAGAGGTAGGGGCGGAATTTTCACCATGGAGCTGCTCACTATCGACAGAATCAAAGAGGGCTTCGAGATTCTCGATTTCATCATAATTATCGTAATTTTGCAAGGCATCGCGCACGCTTGAAGAAACCAGGGTAGTCGGAACTGGAGCTTTGGCTGGGTGGGCCGGTTGAGTATCGGAGTTTATTTCAGATTCGACTTTTTTAGCTGGACGAATGCGACCAAAGAGAGTGCGACTTGGGCTGGCGGTAATCTGAATACGGGAAACTGGTGAAGGAGCCTTGAATTTTGAGGCAGCGGAAGTAGTAGATCTGGCAAGAGAATTCACACGACTAGAAGCCGAAGTTATTCCAATGGAAGCGGCAGTTGCCCCAGTGGTAGCGGCAGAAGCAACTGAGATTGCGGTTGGAGCAGGCTTCATTTTCGGAGCTAAGCTAGCACTACCAACTGGAATACGACCAGTAGCGCGTGGTAATTCGCCCACCTTACGTTTGGCTAATTCTTCTTTGGCGCGTTGTTTTTCGTATTCATAGCGTCTTTGCTTGGCCTGATTTTCTCGCTCAATAGCCTGGCGTCGCAAAAGCGCCTCTTGTTCAGCCTGTTTTTTGGCAATAGCCTGCTGTTTTTCTTCGATTTCGCGTTGTAATCTAAGCTCACGATTACGCAAAGATTCTTCGGCCTGAGAGCGAGCTAATTCCTGCTTAGCGGCCTCAATGCGGCGACGATTATAGTCCATGGTTTGATTTTGGAGTTCAATCTGTCGCTGAATTTCCTCACGACGTTCGCGCTCTTTTTTTGCCTGTTTTTTGCGTTCTAGTTCACGTTCGGAAAGCGAATAAGTGTAAGCCGAAGTAAGAGTGCGAGCACGAGTAGGGCTAGCGATGGCGGAATTCGTGGCGGCAAAGGTAGAAGTACGATTGTTGGTGCCAGAAGCATAAGTGCGACCACCCGCACTAGGAGTAGTAGAATTCGCGGCAGCAGAAAAAGTGCCAGCAGTTTTGCGGACAGGAGAAAAATCCATCATGCGACCTTTGACAGCGGGATTTTGGGCGTTTTTTCCTTGCATATTCATGTTTAATTATACTCGATTTTCCGATTATTCACGGACCTTTTTTGCAGTTTCAATAATGCTAGTAAATGACTCGGAAACTAGTCCGGCACTACCGATTAGTAAACCGTTCACACCTGGCACGGTAAGGTAGGCGCCAGCATTATTTGGATTGACACTGCCACCAAAAAGTACGGGAATTTCAGCGACGGTCTCCTCACCATAAACAGAAGTAAGTTGATCGCGAATAATTTTCACGGCGTCAGCAATTTCATCTGGACTGGCGATATGAGCGGCCTTGGTACTAGAGATGGCCCAAACTGGTTCATAGGCGATGATACATTTTTTAATATCGTCGCTATCGATTTCGGAAAGGCCACCAAAAATTTCATCACGTAAAACATCGACGGTTTCACCAAAATTACGCTGACTTTCGGTCTCACCGACACAAAGAATCGGGGTAATACCATTACGAATCGCAGCGGCAACCTTCTGAGAGATTTCACGATTGGTTTCACCGAAGACAAAGCGGCGCTCGGAATGGCCGATGATGGCATAAGAAACTAAACCACGGAGCTGAGCGATAGAAACCTCACCAGTATAGGCTCCAAAATCACGGTAGTAGAAATTCTGAGCAGCAAGCTTAATCTTAGATTTATTACGTTCAAGTTGAAGTGAAAGGCTAGAGAGCGAAGTAAAACTTGGAGCAATTACAATTTCAAGGCCACGACTAGGTTTGATTTTCTTAAGTAATTTCTGCAAAAAGATAGAAGACTCACCGATGGTCAGATTCATCTTCCAGTTGCCCACAATATATGTTTTCATAACTTTATTATAGCATAATCAGTTTGGGATTTTTAAGGTTTTAGTGAGGCGTGATTTTTGGTTTTAGCCACAAAAAGTAGGCGTTTTTGCTATAATAAGCAAAAGAAATACCGCAGAGAGGAATAGAGATGAAGAAAGTATTATCCTTTGATATTGACCAAACTTTAAATATCGCCAAGACGCCAATTCCAGATGAAATGGCCTTTTTACTCAGCGAATGTTTGAATGAATTTGAAATTTGTCCAATTTCTGGTCAGAAATTTGAACAATTTTTAATCCAAATCGTCAATCGCTTAATCGAAGTCGCCGATGTCACTCCGGCACAACTGGCACATCTTCATCTTTTTGTGGCGCAAGGCACACAATACTACCGCTACCAGCCAACCGCCAACGGTAATGATGGGTCAACTTACGACGAGAAGAACTGGGAGCAAGTTTATAACTATCCGCTGACCGAAGAAGAGGTGGTAAAAATCACCGAGGCTCTGGAAAGTTCCGCCAAGGAAACTGGTTACTGGGAAGAAGACAAGCTCCAACCGGGTGATGAAATTATTGAAAATCGTTTGTCACAAGTCACTTTCTCGGCACTTGGACAAAAGGCTGGCACTGAGGAAAAATACGCCTGGGATCCAGATTGCAAGAAGCGCAACTTAATCGCTAAGCTAGCCAAGGAAAAGGTGCCAGATTTTTCTTTCGAAGTGGCAGGAACTACCAGCATCAACGCCTTCCGCGATGGCTTGAATAAATCTTTCGGCATGAACCATTTGATGGAAGAATTGAATGTCGAAAAAGACGATATTCTTTACTTTGGCGATATGACGCAAGAGGGTGGGAATGATTACCCAGTCGTACAAATGGGTATCGATACAATTACGGTGCGTAATCACGAAGATACCGAATATGCCCTGAAAGGAATTTTGGGAGTACTATGATTCTAGAAGCTTCAAAATTAATCGGATTTCGCATTTTAAGCTTAAGGTCCGGTGGGGTGATTAGTACGATTGAATCGATTATTGTTGATCCGAATGATTTGAAGATTTTGGGATTTTTTCTTAACAAAAATACCGTAAGCTTTGATTCGGGGGCGATTTTAGACGTCCGAAGTATACGAGAATTTTCACATCTCGGAATGATTATTGATTCAGATGAAGAGTTACTTAATGTGGGTGATGTAGTCAAAATCGATGAAATGGTGAAACTAAATTTTCAGCCAATTAATTTTAAGGTCAAAACTCAAAACAAGACAAATGTGGGAACGGTAATAGATTACACGGTAGATATAAATGATTTTTATATTCAGCAACTAACCATCAAACGTCCAATTCTAAAATCATTTATCGACCCAGAATTAATTATTAATCGTTCGGAAATTCTAGAGATTAATGACGAGGCAATCATCGTAAAAGATGAACTGGCTAAACAAAAGGGGCGTGAAAAATTAGAGCAAGAAAAATTCGTACCGAATTTCGTTAATCCCTTCCGCCAAAATGACTAGTTAAAAGATTTAATTTTAATCTTGAAGATTTTCAGTATCGACTGCCGAAAGTTTGGATTTTACTAGATCATAGGAAAAACCCTGACGAACGAGATAGGCCGTTAGTTTTTCTCGGGTAATCGGGCGACGCAATTTCTTCTCGATCATTTTGTCAATTTCCGTGTCATCTTCACGCTGGGAAAATAATTCATCACTTTCGAAAACTTCTCGCATTAGAGATTCAGAAATACCTTTACTCTTTAATTCGTAGAGTAATTTCTTGCGACTAATTCCCTTCGACTGGTTGCGATTATCGATATAGAAGCGCGTAAAATTATAATCAGAGAGAAATTTTTCTTGCTTCAAACGTTCAATCACGAGATTAATCTGAGTTTCCGTAATCTCTGCGCCAGGCTTGGTGGGAAGATTAAGGGATTTACGACCGGTATATTCATAGGTATTATTTTCTGTAAAATCAATTTCGCGAATCTTTTCATTTTGGGTGCGAATATTTTTTCGCATTTCTTGAATTTTAGTACGATATTCCTCGTCTTCAGCTAGGCGTTTTTTAAAATTATCATACTTAATTTGCGACTGACGACGACGAAGTTGCTTGCGATGCAGGTAGTCGCGAATTTCCTTTTCAGAATGCGGACGCGATAAACAATACTCTAAGGTAGATTGATAGAGTTTATCGAGTGAAGACAGAGCAACTAGTTCGGCGATACGTTCTTCCGTGAGAACGTCGCCGACTTTGAGGTTTTGCTCAGAAAAAACTTTAAAACTGAGTGAGCACAAAAATTTATGATTAACAAAAATATTAATACGATTT
Organism: uncultured Candidatus Saccharibacteria bacterium; assembly: GCA_963517385.1. Classification (GTDB taxonomy): domain Bacteria; phylum Patescibacteriota; class Saccharimonadia; order Saccharimonadales; family Saccharimonadaceae; genus Nanosyncoccus. The sequence continues at coordinate 5,473 of CAUQEK010000002.1, forward strand.
GGATCTTTGACGCCCGGTTTGAGTTGCGAAATTTTCTGAAAAGTTTCCAGAGTGAGAGCGGTCACTATTCGCTCGCTTCGGCTTTTTCGCGAACTTTTTGTTCAATTTCAGCGAAGAATTCTGGCTTTTCTTTAAGTACACGCTTCACAGCTTCACGACCTTGGCCAATAGTTTCGCCATTGTATTTGATAAAGGCGCCGGCCTTGTCGAAGACGCCATATTGTACGGCGAGATCGAGTACATCCCCAACCTTAGAGACACCTTCGTTGTACATGATATCGAATTCAGCAGAGCGGAATGGGGCGGCAATCTTATTCTTCACAACCTTAATCTTGGTGCGGTTACCGATGATATTTTCACCATCTTTGATCTGACCAATGCGGCGAATATCAATACGAACAGAAGCGTAGAACTTCAGGGCGTTACCACCGGTAGTGGTTTCAGGGTTACCGAACATCACACCAATCTTCATACGGATCTGGTTAATGAAGATGACGGTAGCCTTAGATTTAGAGATAATGGCAGTGAGCTTACGCATGGCTTGGGACATCAAACGAGCCTGAAGACCCATCTGAGCATCACCCCTATCACCATCAATTTCAGCCTGAGGCACAAGTGCGGCAACAGAGTCGACCACGATAAGATCGACGGCATTTGAGCGGACGAGGGTTTCACAAATTTCAAGAGCTTGTTCACCATTGTCTGGCTGAGAAATCAAAAGATTATCGACATCAACGCCGATACGCTTGGCGTAGGATGGATCGAGGGCATGCTCGGCATCGATGAAGGCGGCCTGACCACCAGTTTTTTGAATTTCAGCAATGGCGTGCAATGCCAAGGTAGTCTTACCTGAAGATTCTGGGCCGTAGATTTCAATAATACGGCCCTTAGGGTAACCACCACCAAGAGCTAAATCAAGCGAAAGTGAACCTGACTTCAAAAGTTCAACATCGATATTGCGATTATCGCCCAATTTCATAATAGAGCCATCACCAAATTGCTTGGTGATTTGAGCAATAGCAAGTTTTAAGGCTTCGGATTTTCCGTTTTCAGCATCAGTTTTTTTAGTTTCTTTTTCTTTGACCATAATTCCTCCGTTATTTATCGAATTTCTGTAAAATTACTCTGTAAAATCGTTCTTTGAACGAGAATTTAATGGGTACACATGTGATATTCTCCTTACATCTCGGAAAAATAAACCTTACCTCACTTTTTCTATTTTAAGAATACGCTAGTCGAGAAGTAAAATCAATGGAAAAAGCTGATTTGTCGATTATTTGACAATGGCGAATTTATTTTTGCCACGCTTTAAAATAGCGAAGGAAGAAATTTGATAGGATGGGTCTTGAATTTTCTGATTATTTACAGAGATAGCATTACCTAAGATCAAAGTTTTAGCTTCAGAACGAGAGCTCACCAAACCAAGCTCAACGAGAGCGTCAATAAGATTAATCTCATTACCATCGAGACTTAGGTGTGGCAGAAGTATGGTAATATTTTCAATCTCAGATTCAGAGAGGGTTTCAATCTTACGACCACCGAAGAGAAGTTCCGTAAGAGTAATCGCGGCAGCGGCAGAAGACTTACCGTGAACCACCTCAGTCGCACCACGAGCAAGGGCTTTCTGAGCGATACGAAGTTCAGGGTGAGCTTGATGCTCGGCAAGAATCTGATCGATTTCTTCTTTCGAGAGAACGGTGTAGATTTTAATCAAAGATTCGACGGCCTGATCAGACTGATTGAGCCAGAACTGATAAAAATCAAAGATAGAGGTGTAATTACCGGAACCATTATCCTGACTAGCGAGCCAGACTGCATTTCCTTCAGATTTACCAAATTTACGACCAGTCACCGGATCAATAACAAGAGGAGTAGACCAAACATCAGCACGACCACCTTCAAGACGTTTAATCAGAAGGACCCCAGAGGAGGCGTTACCAAATTGGTCAGCCCCACAAAGTTGCAGGTCAATACCATAATGACGATAGAGATGAAGAAAATCATAACCCTGAATCAAAGAGTAAGAAAATTCCGCATAAGAGATACCTGAACCACCTTCACCGATACGATTTTGGATAAATTTACGGTCGAGAAGCTGCGTCATTGAGAAGTTTTTCCCGACTTCACGCAAAAAATCTAAGAAATTAATATTCTTGAACCAATCATAGTTATCGACTAGACGTAATTCATAATGATCATTATTCGGGTCGCCATCGTTTCGGGTGTCGGCTGCACCATCAAAACTAATCACATTAGCCATTTGGCGACGAATACATTCTTTATTATGGGCAACTTCCTCAAGAGGTTTCAATTCGCGTTCACCATTTTCCTTTGGGTCACCAATTTGACCGGTAGCACCACCAACGAGAAGGGTCGGCTCGTAACCATGACGCACAAAACAGGCGCACATCATGAGAGCGGCTAGATTACCAATAGTTAAAGAGTCAGCTGAAGGATCGGCGCCAAAATAAAACCTTTTATTTGCTTTTTCATCAAGTTCGGAAGGATTAGTAAAGCTATTTTCGGCGGCGAAACCACGCCAGATGAGTTCTTCGGATAATTTCATAAGTATATTTTAACATTTTTTCTTGTGTTATAATTAAATTCTGAATAAATAAGTGGAGGGCTGCGTGACAGACTCAAAATCCAATTCAAAAAGTGCGAACATAAAAAATAATTCTAAACAAACTGCGGCGAATAAAACTAATTCCATGCACGAATTTTTGTCGAATAAAAATTCTTCTCGTTTTATAACGAATAAACAACCCGTTAAGCTGGTTTCTCCAGGCGAAAAACTACGTCAACCGATGAAGCGTGAAGCTACGCCGATGAAACAATATTTAACGACTCGCGAAGAAAAGATTTTTACTAACAACAGAGAAAAAAAGATTCCACTAGGTGGGATATCCAACCTAAAAACTGAGACTAAATTACGCGAGGAGAATATCCCAAAACCAACAGAAAATGCTACAATAAAAGTACAAAGCAATAATGTTAATTTAGTTACAGAATCCAAGGAAATGAATAAAACTTCGGCAAAAAATAGCAAGGATAAACCAAAGGCACCAAAAAAATCACCTTTTATGAAGAGTGATCGTAAGATGAATGTCTACTCTAGCTTGGTTTACAAAAATAAAATGAAGCAGGAGGCTAAGGCAAGACGTGAGGCAGAAGAATTAGCTAAACTGCCAAAAGAACCAGTGAAGCGCTTCTTTGCTAAACTTGCGCCAAAACGCGTCATGCATAACCTTTTTTCGAAGAAGGGTTTGTTTATGCTTTTGAAGCTTGGGGCAGCCATGTTCCTCATTGCAATTATTGCCGTAGGTGGTTTATTCCTCTACTTTAAGAAAGACTTGGATGAAATTCGCCTTGATCAAATGAAAGTGACTGGTACAGTTAATACCTATTTGGATCGTAACGGCCAAACACTTTGGGAAGATAAAGGTGACGGTGATTATCGTCTGGTGGTGGAAGGAGATAATATTTCTACCTATATGCGCCAAGCGACGGTAGCCATTGAGGACCGCGACTTTTATAACCACCCAGGTGTGAACTTCTCAGCCTTGATTCGTGCAGCACTTTCAACCGTGACTGGCCGTGGCGTGCAAGGTGGTTCAACTTTGACTCAACAGCTAATTAAGCAGGTTTATTTTGCAGACGAAGCTGGCAACCGTACGGTTTCTGGCTTACCTCGTAAGATTAAGGAAATGATTTTGGCGCTTGAGGTCGAGAAGATGTATTCCAAAGAGCAAATTATCACCATGTACCTCAATGAATCACCTTATGGTGGTCGTCGTAATGGTGTAGAAAGTGCAGCGCAGGCTTATTTCAAAAAATCAGCTAAAGATTTAACTCTCGGTGAATCAGCATTGCTGGCTTCCATCCCAAATAACCCAACTTTGCTTAGTCCATATAATACTGCCTATAATAAATCTCTGATTGAGCGCCAACACAAAACTTTGGATGTGATGGTAAAGATGGGGTATATTACAGAAGATCAAGCTAAAGCAGCAAAAGAAGAAAAAGTTCTCGAGTCAATCCAACCAGAATCCAGCCGTTATACTGATATTAAGGCTCCTCATTTCGTGCTCGAAGTGAAGCGCCAACTAGAGGAAAAATATGGCGTAAAGACGATGCGTGCAGGTGGTTTCACGATTAAAACTAGTCTGGATTTGAAAGCTCAGGAATATGCGGAAAAGGCAGTGGCTAACGGTTCTGCATTGATGTACCAGAATGGTAGCGACAATATTTCCCTCTCTTCTGTCGATGTAGAAACCGGACAAGTGATTGCGATGGTGGGTTCTGCCGACTGGAGCAAACCAGTTTATGGTGAAGTAAATGCGTCCACGTCACTACTCGAACCAGGCTCATCAATTAAGCCAATTTTGGACTACGCTCCACTCTTCAAACAGCGTGAAGGGGCGAACTATGGTGCTGGCTCGATTTTGAAAGATGAAAATATCGACAATTTCTATTGTGCGGGTTTCACTGGTAACTGTAAACTTCGTAACTACACGGGCGCCTTCTATGGCAATACTTCCATCCGTAAAGCCTTAGCTAACTCTTTGAATATTCCAGCCGTTAAGGCACTTTATATCAATGGTATCGAAGATAGCATTAAGACTGCACATGATTTAGGTGACATATCATATTGTACGGATACTTCTGGTGGCCTCTCGATCGCGATTGGTTCGGGTTGTACCGTTAAACTGATTGAGCACGCGAATACTTATGCTTCCCTGGCTCGTGGTGGTGTATATAAACCACTTTCATACATCCTAGAAGTCAAAAACGGTTCAGGTGATGTACTCGAAAAATGGGAAGATACCTCTGGTAATCGTGTACTTGACTCCCAGGTCGCTTACATGGTTTCTGACATTCTCAGTGACACCTCTGCTCGCTCAATGGTCTTCGGGAGCTTAGGTGCGTCATTCGGTTTTGTGGTGCCTGGAGTTTGGACTGCGACCAAAACCGGTACAACCACAACTAATGTTTCGACCGTAACGAAAGACTCTCTCATTGCCTCTTATTCACCAGTGGTTGCAACAGTGGTCTGGAATGGTAACCACGATGGCCGCGGTTTAACGAACTCTTCAAACACAGTCGTGCGTCGCGTAGCCAATGACTACATGGAGCCTGTACATAAGGATGTTTATGCCAATGCCGGCAAGTGGAAGTCTGGAGACAAGATCCAAAAACCAGCTGGAATTCAAACGCTTACCGTAAGTGGAATTACTGATATTTTCCCAAGTTGGTTCAATAATAAGACCTCGGGTGCTCAGACTGAAAAAATGAAATTTAACCGCGTCAACAAACACAAGGCTTCTGATTGTACTGCCCCAAGCTTAATCGAAGAAGTAGATATCAGTTTTACAATTGATCCAATTTCGAAGAATAAGAGCTTCGCCAAATCTGCCGACGGCTATGATCCATTCACCACAGATGATTGTTCCTATCGTGCACCTACGGTAAGGATAAAAAATAGTACGATTAACAGTGGCTCAGTACTGAAGTTTGAAGCAAAAGCGGGTTCTGAACAATTAGACAGCTACACGGTTTCCGTAGATGGCACAGTAGTAGCTTCTGGAACCGCCCAAGCTGGCGACAACACTACAACTTATACGATGACCGGAAGTGAAACTTCTATCGTAGTAACATTAAAAGATAGCGCTGGTAGCACCGTTACTAATAAATTAGGCTCGTAAACTGAGTTTAAAGCTTAATGAATTCTAGCTCCATTGGTTATGGAGCTAGAACCTTTAGGCAGAAATTATGAAATTTCTGGATAGTAAAAATTACATAAGATTTTTTGGTATTATTTCTTAATCGGTGATACAATAGCTTCGGATACCGAGGGGGATGTGCTTAGATATTTTTTAACATAATAAGAAAGGTTTTATGGAAATTATTTCTTTAATCATTCATGGCCTCATCTTAATTGAAACTAGCTTTCTTGCCTACCGTTCTTTCAAGAAGAGCTTTAATTATTTTGGCCAAAAACGAAAAATTTATGTCGATTCATCAGCTTTGATGGATGGACGTGTATTAAAAGTGGCACAAACTGGATTCTTAGGCGGGATTTTAATTATTCCGCGCAGTGTAATTCATGAGATGCAGCTACTTGCTGATGGCAAAGATAGTGAGAAACGTACACGTGCCAGATTCGGTCTAGACGTAGTCTCAGAATTGGAGCGCATTCCTTCGACGGATGTGGTAATCCTGAAAGATGAGCTAGACCGCACACCAGTCGACGAAAGACTTTTGCAACTAGCTGAAGAAAATCACGGCTCGATTATGACGATTGATTACAATCTTGGCAAGGTAGCTTCGACGATGAATATTGATGTTCTCAACATTAATGAGCTTGTAGTGGAACTACGCTCTGAATATCTACCAGGTGAATGTTTTACTTTGAAGATTACTAGTACTGGTAGTAATCCAAAACAAGGTGTAGGCTATCTTCCAGACGGCATGATGGTGGTAGTAGATAATGCCAGCGATAAAATTGGCGATTCAGTGGATGTAATGTTTGAAAAATTCCTGCAAACTAATTCTGGGCGCATGATGTTTGCCAAGCTAGCACCAGAAAAACAGAAACGGATACGTAAGCCATTTTTGAAAAAGAAGTCATAAAAATATCCCCCGAAGTGGGGGTTATTTTTTAGCTCGCGATTGATACTATATTTGTGATTGATGCTATATTTATGACTGATGCTGTATTTTTATGGTTTTATGCTTGATCCTCACCGTGTTCCAAAGCGTAAGCCATACGGCTATCAATCTCAGATTGATACTTATTTACTAGGTCCGGAGATTTTTCTGCCTTCGCCACATCGAGCATGAGATGGAAGCGAGAGGTTCGGTTCATAGCTAACATAGCAAATGGTGTGACGGTGCTTCCCTGTTCCTTATAACCATGAGCGAAGATGCGTTTCGGATTAGTGTAATTAGCTAAAATATTTTTCAAATCATGTGGGTAGCCATGAAAGTTCGCGATAATTTTCGCGCTGGAACCAAACATCTGATTAAAATCTGAGCTTGAAAGCACCTGGCCAGCAAAACCGATACCGGCGTAGGTGAGGGCGGAAATATAAGCGAGACCAATCTTGAGCTTTGGCAAATCCTGCTGAAGCTGCTTCACCGCCTGATAGGATTCATGAAAGCTAATGTCACCAGCCGCGACAAAAATGTAATCATACTCCGGAATTTCTGAAGTATTGAGAACTTGAAGTGAGGCGCCAAGTTTTGTGGTATCGAAGAAACAGATACCCTGCTTAAAACAAAGTTCGGCCTGCTTTTCGTTCAGAAAGACTGGCTGGTCGGTCTTATTTAAGGTAACTAAATTAACTTGATTTTGGCGTTCGAAAAGATAACTAAAGCAAGGTTTCACACTTTCAGCATCGAGCGGAAAAAGGCAGGAGACGTGATGGCCTGGACGAGCGAGTAAGGCGGAGAGAAGAATTGGTGATTGATGAGAAAAGCCATTGTGATCCTGACGCCAACAAGTACTGGTACTGAGAAGATTAGCGGAAGGATAAGACTTTTGCCAAGAGACGGTTTCGGCCTGTTCGAGAAACTTTAAATGTTGAACAATTTGCGAAAGAATAATTGAGAAGAAAGCTTCGTAGCTGGTCATAAGAGCGTCTTTTCCAGTCGTAAGGTGCCCGACCATAGTGGAAAAGAGCACATTCTCGGAAAGAAGCTCCACAATACGTCCGGTGGCAGATTCCGGCATGTCCCATTTTTCGATAGCCAGGTCGCCCCAGGCGCGGGTAGTCTGGTTGTAAACAGCATCGATTTTATTACTAGTGGTTTCATCGGGAGAAAAGAGATAAAAATCTGGATCGCTTTGCATTTTTTCAGAAAGCAAAACACCAAAGGCCTTGGCGGGAGATTTAGTTTTCATGAATCAAAAATCCTTTCTCTTGATCAAATAGTTCATTAAAACGATAAGTTTTGAGCCATTTTTCGAGCATCTTAAGTTCAGCTTCATCGGTCTTGGCGTTAGGGAGGGGAACTTGATGAGACTTAAAATTATCGCGCACTTTCACGCCTTCGGCTTGGCGAGGACCAGTGAGGCCTTTTTCGGAGGCAAAAATAATAAACGGCGGATTATCAGTAGTTTCAGCCTGGAAAAGAGCATTTAGAAGATTTTCTAAGAGATTTTTTTGCAATTTTTCATCAAGTTCAGGGGTAAAATTGGCGGAAGTATTAAATTTTTTGCCAAATTCTTCGTAAGTCTCGGAAAGAGTTTCCTTAACTAAAATTGGTGTGTAGCCAAAACCACGAATCAACTCTTTTAATTCGTGTTCAGAACGACGACTGGCAACAGTTGGGGCGGAAATTTTATAACCGTTCAGATGCAAGATTGGTAGAACCCGACCGTTCGATTCGCTGAGTAGTAGACGATTGAGGTTAAGACTACCGAGCATGGTAGCGGTTTCAAATTCACCATCACCAATAAGGGTAACCGTGGTATGGCCTGGACGATTAAGCACGGAGCCATAAGCGGTGGCAAGCGAATAACCAAGTTCACCACCTTCACAAATCACTCCTGGGGTAACTGGACTGGCATGAGATGGAAAGCCACCGATACGCGAAAACATCTTGGAAATAATTTTAAGGCCAGCATAATCGCGGGAGAGCGTAGGGTCGACTTTGGCTAATTCACCATCGTAGAATAGATTAGCTTGGAGAGCGGGAAAACCGTGACCTGGCCCCAAAACAAAGGTAAAATCACGCTGACCAAAATAAGCCTTGAGGGCAGCGTAAACCAGGTTAATCCCTGGGCAAGTACCCCAGTGACCGAGCAAACGTGGCTTAATGTCATCTGGTTTCAAGGGGGATTCTAAGAGAAAATTATCTTGCAGAAAAATTTGGGCGACCGTCAAATAATTACAAATACGGACCCTAGCTAATAAATTATCTAAATCAATAAAGCGCTCACCACTATACATATTAAATATTATAGCATAAGCGATAAGAGATTTTTTGGCGCAAAAAATTGAGCCGGGCAGAAGTGCGACTCAAAGACACAGATCAAAGGCGCGGCTCAAAGAAAATGGATCAAAGGTACAGCTCAATATTTTTTCTAAATGTTTTAGGCCTGGTGAGTAACTTTAACCATGGCAGTACGTAAAACTTCACCTTGGTAGAGATAGCCTGGAATCAGTTCTTCAGCGATAACTTCCTGGTCACCTTCGCCTTCTTCCATAGAGATAGCATTGTGAAGCTCGGGATTAAAGATTGTGCCTGGATTGTCATCAATTTTTTCGAGACAGAGGGATTTCATAGTCTTTTCAAGGGTTTTTTGAACGGGAGAAAGTGCTTCCGAGTGAGCAGAGATAGCACGACCCATATCATCAATCAGCGGGATAAATTTCAAAATAGTGCTATGAGTAGCGGTTTTCTTGGCCTGCTCGCGTTGCATTTCGACCTGCTTGCGGAAGTTTTCAAAATCCGCGCGCGTACGCTGGAGATCGAGCAAAAATTCAGCATTTTGCTGCTTTAGATTGGCGAATTCTGCAGAGATAGGTTCAGCAGATTGATCAAGATTATCCGAAAAATTCACTTCTGGACTAGCTTGATTTAGATTCTCAGCTTCAGAATTTTCGAAATTAAAATTTGACTTATCATCTTGTGGTTTTGACATATTTTCTCCTTACAAAGTGTTTTCCAAATAGCGACCGGCATGGCGGACTAGGCTCATGATTTTAGCATAATTTTGACGGGTAGGACCGAGGACCCCAATATAGCTATCATCTGAGTACGGTGAACGGAATTTACTAATAATAAGTGAAGCATCTGAGTTTTTGCCGATTGGATTTTCGTGACCGATGAAAATATTCAGTGGTTCACCCGGCTTGGCTTCGTGGAGCCATGGTTCAAGATTATCAAGTAGCTTCGAGACTGCCTGGATACGTTCGTAATCAACAAATTCTGGCTGGGAAAAGAGCTTCGAAATACCAGAGTAATAAAGCTGATTACCGATAGTGGCAAGACCGAGATTGCCAGTCAATTCTACCAACATATCGACGGCCGAGCGAATAGCAAAATCAGCACGTTCCTGAGCATTAATACGAACCTCCAAGGCATGAAGACTGCGGCGACCTTCGTTTTCGTCCCCACTGCCGAGAGCCTTAAGAGGTGAAGGATTGAGCCAATGGTTAAAAATAGAATCAATAATCTCGATGGCTTCCGCCGAATCACTAGGGTTTAGGATTGATTCGGAAGTTGGTTTTTCTGATTCAGCTTCCGATGAGTCAGAGCCCTGAGTATCAGCTTCCATACAGTTCCCCAGATGAGGATTAGACGAAAGTGAATTTACATAATAACGATAACCATAATCGGTTGGAATACGACCGGCCGAAGTATGTGGCGAGGTGATATAACCAAGCTCTTCCAGACGCGCCATTTCTGAACGAATGGTGGCAGAGGAAACATTGAATAATTTAGCTAAAGTAACACTGCCGACAGGGGCGGCAACATCAGCATACTCTTCAATAATTGCGAAGAGGATGAGTTTTTGACGTTCTGTGAGTTTAATTTCGTTATTCATAATTAATGATTTAATTATAGCACTTAGCACTCAAAATTCAAGAGTGCTAATTTTCAGCATAAAACGTGGTGGGCGAAGCATTAAATTCATGATAGAATATGTAAAATATTGGAAAGGGGCGAAAATGGAAGAGCGCGATTTGCTTAAAATAAAATTGGGTACCGGCAGTATTAATATTTTTGGACTACCGATGTGTGGTAAGGATACGGTAGGCGAGAAACTGGCGGCCTATTTCGACGGAAAACTGCTTTCTTCAGGGGCAATGATTCGTCAATACGAAGCAGAAAACCAACAAGCTTTGACCGCGGATGGTTCACTCGCACCGACGGACTTATTCTATGAAATCGTGCTTCCCTATTTCGATAAGGTGGAACTTAAAAATTCGCCACTAATACTCTCAAGCGTGGGGCGTTGGTCGGGGGAAGAAAAAGAAATTTTAAGAAAAACTATCGAATCGGGACATCCGACAAGGGCGGTGGTTTATCTAAAATTAGCCAAGACAGAGGTAATTCGTCGCTTTATGTTAAATCTGGTGGGTACCGGTCGCGAGCAACGTGCAGATGATGCTTCCCTAAAAGTCTTCTTGAGGCGTTTAAATGAATTTAATCAGAAAACTTTGCCAGTGCTGGAATATTATCGTGAGAAGGGACTCCTAATTGAGATTGACGCAAGCGGCTCCCGAGAGGAAATTTTCGAAAAAACTTTAGCGAAGATTAGGCAAAAATTAAACTAGTTGGACAATGAAAAATTAAAGTAATTGAACAATGCTTTCGGTTGATAAAAATAGGCGCGAGATCGGCGCCTATTTTAGGTTAGAGCTTAATCGAGTTTCAGCACCATAGTGAAGGCCTCTGGTGGAATATTAATTTTAGTCACGCTTCAGCATTACGGTGAAGGCTTCCGACGGAATATCAATCTTGCCGAAGCGTTTCATACGAGCCTTACCACGTTTCTGCTTTTCAAGTAACTTCGCCTTACGATCACGGTCACCGGTGTGAATCTTCACAGTAACATCTTTGCGGAAGGCGCCGATAGTTTCACGCGCGATAATGCGCGCACCGATGGCAGCCTGAAGTGCGACTTCAAAGTTTTGACGTGGAATGACCTCTTTTAGCTTCTTAGTAATGGAACGACCAAGTGCGTCCGCCTCCGAGCGGTGACACATCAGAGCCAAGGCATCCATTTTTTCACCACCCACGAGAAAATCGACACGCACCAAATCTTCCGCACGATAGCCATTAATTTCATAGTTAAAGCTAGCATAACCAGAGGTGAGAGACTTCAATTGATCATAAAAATCGGTCAGGAGATTGGCCATTGGCGCCTCAAAATCAATCAGGGCACGATCTTCAAGATAAGAAATATTTTTCTGCAAACCACGCTTCTCGACAATGAGCTGTAAGACATTGCCAATCATGGAAACCGGCAGAATAATTTCTCCTTTCACCCATGGTTCACGAATTTCAGCGATAGTCGAAGCATCCGGAAGATTGGCCGCAGACTTAATTTCGAGTTCTTCACCGGAATTTAAGGTAACTTCATAGTTGGTCGAAGGATTAGTAACCACGAGATCGAGCTTAAATTCACGCTCGAGACGTTCCTTGATAATATCCATGTGGAGTAGACCCAGGAAGCCGATGCGAAGACCAAAACCTAAGACTGGGCTATTTTCTGGCTCGAAACGCAGGGCGGAATCAGAGAGCGAAAGTTTTTCGATAGCTTCTTTTAAATCCTTATACTGATCATTACTGACTGGGAAAAATCCGGCATAGACAAACGGTAGGACATTTTTGTAACCTGGCAGAGGGTTTTTAGCGGGAGCCTTTTTCAGAGTAACGGTATCACCGACTTTTGCTTCGCGTGTGGTTTTAAGGTTGGTCACGATATAGCCGACTTCCCCTTCACTAAGACTGTCTTTGGGCGACATTTCTGGCTTCAGAATACCAACTTCAAGGGCAATGCCGGAGGTCTTAGTAGCAAGCATTTCGATGGCAGCATTTTTAGCAATCGAGCCATCGACGATACGCACATAAAGCACCACGCCACGGTAGTCATCGAAGTAAGAGTCGAAAATCAGAGCACGGGTTTCAGGGGTGGAATTAGGAAGTGTTGCAGAATTTTTGAGCGAAGCATCGACAGAAGATTTGTTTGGCGCTGGGGCATATTCAATAATGCGATCGAGAACTTTTTCGACATTGAGACCAGTTTTAGCGGAGACCGGAATAATTTCTGAAGGGTCGCAACCTAAGAGGTTAATAATTTCACTAGAAACCCGCTCAATATCCGCAGCTGGCAGATCAACCTTATTAATTACAGGAATAATGGTGAGATTTTGCTCGATTGCGAGATAGACGTTGGCGAGAGTTTGTGCCTGAATACCCTGAGTGGCGTCGACCACTAAGATAGCCGACTCGACAGCTTGCAAGGAGCGAGAGACTTCATAAGAAAAATCCACGTGGCCCGGGGTATCAATCAAATTGAGCTCGTAGCCCTTATATTTCATTTGCACTGGGGTGAGTTTAATCGTAATCCCCTTTTCACGCTCAAGCTCCATAGAGTCGAGGAGCTGAGATTTCATCTGGCGTTTTTCGACGGTACCAGTAATTTCCATCATGCGGTCAGCCAAGGTAGACTTACCGTGATCGATGTGAGCGATGATACAAAAATTTCTAATATTTGCGGAATTCATACCTCTATTATAACAGAGATGAGGTGGAGTATAATAGAATCATGAAATTAATCTTGGCAGTTTCGGGTGGCGTAGATTCGATGGCGCTTCTCGCCATGTATGCACATGCCGATATTATCGTAGCGCATACCGACCACGGCACACGTAAATCTAGTGCGGAGGACGCGGATTTTGTGCGCCAAAAATGTCAGGAACTGGGAGTGAAATTTTATGAAACTAAGTTGGAGCTTGGGGAGGGGATTTCAGAAGAGTTGGCACGCAAGAAACGCTACGAATTTCTTAAAACTATTCAAGAAAAAGAGGGTGGCACTCTCTGTACTGCACACCACTTAGACGATGTCTTGGAATCGATTGCAATTAATTTGATTCGTGGTACCGGCTGGCGTGGACTCACGCCTTTTTATGGCGACGAGCTCGTGCGGCCTTTTATTATTTCAAAAATGTGGAAACGGGATGTACTGAAATTTGCTGGTGAACAAAATATATGTTTTCGACAGGATCCGACTAATTATGAGGCAGACTATTTGCGCAATCGCGTACGAGAAAAAATGGCGGAGCTAGACGACGCGACAAGAGTAGATATTATTAATCTGTTTGAGAAGCAAAACGAATTAAGGGGAAAAATCGAAAAATTAGTGACGGAATTAGCGAAGCAGACCGTAGTGGGAAAAAATTTTCATAAAAAACATCTTTTTCTTACGGCTGATGAAAAAGTGGCAATAGAGGTTTTAAGAGAGATTTGCTTAATGCACGGCTATAGTTTGACGCGAAAACAGCTGGTGGATTTTCTTGCCGCGATCAAAACCTATGCACCACACAAGAAATTCAATTTACCGAAGAATCACTTCGTGACAATCTTAAAAAACTACATAATGTTCGAAGAAAAATAGCGCCGGTTGACGCTATTTTCTTATGTTACTTTCGAGCCATAACTTACTTGAATAGATTTTTCAAACCACCAGCGAGATCGGAAGGGAGAAGAATGACGGTCTTTTGGGATGGGTCGGTGCTGATTTTTTCGAGAGTTTGGAGAGTACGAATATTGAGACCGCCTGGAGTTTGTGCAAGCAAGCTAGCAGCTTCAGCCACAGCGGCAGCCGAGGCTTTTTCACCTTCCGCAGAAATAATCGCGGCACGGCGTTCACGTTCAGCTTCAGCTTGTTTAGCCATAGCGCGTTTCATGTCGGAAGGAAGCTCGATGTTCTGAAGCTTCACGCTTTCGATATCGATACCCCATTTGTCGGTTTGAGTGTCCACGATTTCCTTGATTTGGCTGGAAATTTTGTCACGCTTGGAGAGTAATTCATCAAGATCAAAGTTACCAGTGACATCGCGTAAAGCAGTTTGAGCAAAAGTAGAAGTAGCATAAGCATAATTAGTGGTTTCAAAAACCGCCTTCTTCGCATCAATTACGCGGAAATAAACCACAGCGTCGACATTCACCGTGACGTTATCCTTGGTAATAACTTCCTGCTTCGGCACATCCATAGGGGTAGTACGAACATCAACCGTGCGCATAGTATCGATGTAAGGGATAATCACATGAAGACCCGGTTCCATAATGCGACGAAAACGACCAAGGCGCTGAACCACACCGCGCTCGTATTGATTAACCACGCGGATTCCTGGAATCACCACGAATAAGGCGATAAGAATTAGGATTAAAATTGGCATAATAACTCTCCTTTTTAGTTTCATTTTAGCGATTTTGAGGAATAATGCAAGGGAGAGAAAATCAGTAGACGGAATAAGTGGACTAGGCTATATTAGAGTTAATAGATGGTTACCTACAAGATAATTTATGATATCATCCAAGATGCTTATAACTGGTACAATTCCCTGAATAATTTTGGCGGGATAAAAAAGTTGAAAAACGCTCAGGATATCGAAATAGCAGAAAAGATTATGGGGTTAAATTTTTCGGAAGCAAAGAAGATTCTGATTCCCTACCTTGAAGAAAGAAACACGCAGATCGAGATGACTCCGGAGCGTTTTAAGCAAATCATGAGTGATGAACTAAATGAAAAATTTGAACTAGCGATTAAACGACTCGAAGAAGTGACGGAGCATCCCCTAGCAATTAAAGATTGTGCAAAAAATCGCGCTAAGGAAATTCATAAAATTTCACCAGAGGCAGTGTTACCGAGTGAGGATTTATTATTCTTGATCACGACTTTTCCAGCGATGATTGTTTATTATGAGGAGGGAGTGATTTTCACCTATGCGAAAATCGATAATGAACTTTGGGGGATGCCACTCGATGGAATTTTACATGAGTTAATGCATTTTCAAACTAATTATTATTATCGAGAAAATTCCGACTCTGTAGTCTCTCATCTTTCAAAGGGAGAATATTATATTCTGAAAGAATCTCTAACGGCCTTACTTGATGAGTCTTGGAAACCAATTATGACTTTGCCAGATGCAAGTTATCCTGAGTTTCAAGATTTGAGAGATAAATTACGGGAGCATTATTTTAAAAACCATGATTTTGACAAACTAATGGAATATGGTGCAAAAGAGGTAAAAAATTACAAAATATGATATAATATAGGGGTAGCCTGTTTATTTTGCAGAAAGAGGGGGAAATTATGTACTTTGACAAATCTAAGTTACAAAAAATGTCTGACGAAATCACATTGACATTAAACGAAAGAATCGACAGGATGACGCTCGTGGTAAAAGCCCAATGTATGCTGATCGGCCAGGACGAGAGGGGTAACTCCTATCAGAGCAATATCTTAAGATTAATTAATGATATGGCGAGAGGTCTTCTCAACCAATGTAAATCCACCATGCATAGTCATCGGGTGCAGAAAACTTATCACAGTACTGAATCAATTGCGTGGACGATTGAAGAATTCGATAATTATGTCGAAAGTTTCAATACTACCACAAAATTATTTCGAGATACCCTGGAAAGATTTTGGCCAATGCGAAATTTCGAAACGGTGGCCACGGAAACTAAAATTCCAGCGGTAAGAGCAAGATTTGAAAACTTAAGAAATGACTTAATTCAATCTAGTGAAGCAGGCTAAGAAATTTAAGGGACGCAAGATTTGCGCCCCTTTTGCTTTTTTTGAAAAATGTTATAATTATATAAAGTTATTATTAGGAAATAAGGGGTTTTATGTCTGGACACAGTAAATGGGCTACTACCAAGCGTCAAAAAGCAATCGTGGACGCAAAGCGTGGTGCAGCCTTCACTAAAATTGGTAACCAAATCGCGATTGCTGCGCGTGCTGGCGCCGACCCAACGATGAACCCATCCCTCGCGATGGTTCTAGAAAAGGCGCGCAAGGCCAATATGCCAAAAGCAAATATCGAACGTGCAATTGCGCGTGCAGCCGATAAAAATGCGGCAGCTTTGATTGAAGAAACCTATGAGGCTTACGGCCCAGCTGGGATTGGTTTGATTATCGAGATTGCTACCGATAATAAAAACCGCACCATGCCAGAAGTCCGCAACGCGTTATCTAAAAATGGTGGCCGCATGGCTGACCCTGGATCCGTGATGTTCCAATTTGCACGTAAGGGTGTGATTTTCATCGAAGATAAGGGTGAAGATGCACTAATGACTGCTCTAGATGCTGGTGCAGAAGATGCCAATGAAACGGAAGATGGTATTGAAATCATTACCGAACCAACCGATTTGATGAAAGTACGTAAGAATTTGATTGATGCTGGACTCAATGTGGATTCTGCAGAACTCAAATATCTACCAAATAACACCGTAGAGGTGAGCGAGACAGATGCGGAAAAAGTAGACAAATTACTCGATGCGGTAGATGACCTTGACGATGTAATTAACGTTTTCACCAACGCAGCTTAATTTGAAAAGGAGCCTTCGCGGGCTCTTTTTTGCGGAAACCTTAATGGACTACTTCTTGCTGGAGTTTTAGCAAAATTTATTGTTGGATTTTTCGAGCAGGTTTTCCTAGGATGATTTTTCACTTTACGGGGAAGAATTTTTCTGTTATGATAGTTAGTGGAAGGGTGGCCGAGTGGTTGATGGCACCGGTCTTGAAAACCGGCAAGTTAACGCTTCGCAGGTTCGAATCCTGTCCCTTCCGCCAGAAAGTGGTACCGTAGCTCAGCTGGTTAGAGCGTAGGACTCATAAGCCTAAGGTCACTGGTTCAATCCCAGTCGGTACTACCAAAAGAAATTATAGTCCGGCGATGAGACGTTTTTTCTTATGTTAATATGGTTACATGATAGCACACGTAGAAGGTACGATTGCGGAAAAATTCACCGGGCAGATTATTGTGGATGTGCATGGTGTGGGTTATGAAGTGAATCTTTCGGCAATTGATTTTGAAGAGATTAATGTGGGGGAAACTAAGAAATTTTACACTTATCACGCAGTACGCGAGACTTCGGAAGATTTATATGGCTTTACTACCTTGATGGCGAAGAAGATTTTTGAAATGCTAATTTCCGTGAACGGGATTGGCCCGAAGGCTGGCATGGCAATTCTCTCTCTGGGGACGCCGGAAGAAGTGCGCAATGCCATCGCCAATGCAGATAGTGGTTTTATCAGCAAGGCGAGTGGCGTGGGTAAAAAATCAGCAGAGCGTGTAATCGTGGACCTAAAAGACAAGGTGGGATTACCAAGTCATTATACGGGCGCAGAGATTCAGGTGAAGAAACCGGAAAATAATGAGGCTCTCGATGCCCTGATGGCGCTAGGATTTAACCTAAAGGAAGCCACCGAAGCACTCAAAGAAATTGACGCAGATCTGCCAGTGGAGGATCAGATTCGCCTGGCGTTGAAAAATCGTTAACAAAAAGGTGAGTGTAAAAAACTAAAACAAAAGCCATTGAGGTGAAAAATTATTAGAAAAAAATAGTTCCAGCTAGGAACTATTTTTACTAAAAAACTTAGTGTGAGATTTATTTTTCCAGATTTGGGACGTTTAAGGTATCAGAAGAAGTATCGGCCGAATTAGATACGAGGTCAGTTTTCTCAGGTGAAGTGTCGGACTCTTCAGACGAAGTGTCAGCTTCCTCAGAGGAAGTTTCTTTAACCTGACGGGTGCGATGATCGATATGGATGGTGTTTGGGGTAGCAGTTTCTGGCTTGGGTTCAGATTTTTGGTTTTTCTTAGCGGCTAAAATTTCAGAAAGCGATTTTTTATCAGTGTCAGCGGGGACTTCACACTCATCGTCGGCAGGAATTTCACCCTTCTCGACGTGAACATAATGAGTGATAATTTCAAGCTCGTCGGTAGGCGTGTCGAGATATTTAAAAATATAGGTAGTTTCGTCACCGATAGTCGACATGCGGAGAGTACCCACTTCGAAGAGATGCTCGAAAAGACCGGCTTGTTTAAAGGATACGTCTTCGACAGAAACTAAATCGATTACATTCATCGCGGTGTTAAAAAGTGAATTGGCGACACGTTGAATGAGGCGCTTATTAGTGACAAAAAGCTTGTTGGTGGTATAAACATTGAGGCTAATCAAGGTTGCGATCCAGACTGTACCAAGCACAATCGCGATAACCAAGAGGAAGAAAGCGCGACCACTGGCATCGAGCGCGAAGACGAAAGAATTGCCGGCATTGATCAAAATATAGAGAGCAAAAAGCAAAATACTAGCTAGACAAGCTCCGGCAAAGATTAAAATTGGAATAATTTTAGTACGTTTAATTTCGAGAACAATTCGCTCGCCAGCCTCAAGAGAAATGCCCAATTTTGGATTATAATTTTTCTGCTTCATACGCTTCCCTGTTAAATTAGTTATATTATAACATATTTTCAGGTGATTAGAGAGAAGCGAGATGACGCTTGGCTTTTTCGGTGACAATGCGTCCGCGCGGAGTCTTTTCAATGAAGCCAAGTTGAATCAAAAATGGTTCGTAATAGTCTTCAATTGTAGTGGCTTCATCACCGGTCAGGGCGGCAATAGTAGTGAGGCCAACGGGGCGGTTACCATAATTATCGAGCATTAGCTGCAACATATTACGGTCAGCCGGATCAAGACCAAGCGAATCGATTTCCATGAGACCGAGAGCCTTAGTCGCGATATCGAGATTAACTGAGCCATCACCATGCACATCGGCAAAATCACGCACGCGTTTCATCAGGCGGTTGGCAATACGTGGTGTGAGGCGAGAACGCGCAGCCAAAGTGGCAGTAGCTTCTTCGGAAATTTCCGTACCGAGAATATTAGCGGTACGAGCAATAATTTGACCAATTTCCGATTCATTGTAATATTCGAGACGATGCGTAATGCCGAAGCGGTCACGAAGTGGCCCAGCCAACGAACCAGTACGGGTGGTGGCGCCGATTACGGTAAAGTGTGGCAGATCGAGACGCACTGAACGAGCGGCCGGACCCTTACCGATCACGATGTCGAGCTTGTAGTCTTCCATGGCGGAATAAAGAATTTCTTCCACGGCACGACGTAGACGATGAATTTCATCGATAAATAGCACGTCACCGTTTTGAAGATTGGTCAGAATAGAAGCGAGGTCACCGGCACGCTCAATGGCTGGCCCAGAGGTGACGCGTAAATTAGAACCAAGTTCATGCGCGATGACATTGGCCATGGTAGTCTTACCAAGGCCCGGTGGACCATAAAGTAGGACGTGATCCAAAGTGGTCCCATCATTACGTTTCTTTACCGCTGCGATAGCGATTTTCAGATTCTTTTTCAAGCGCTCCTGGCCGATATACTCAGCGAAATTAGTTGGGCGAAGACTGACTTCTACTGCTTGCTCTTCTTGATCCTCCTCGTGCGATATATTATCGATAACTCGCTCGATTGCCATATTCCTCCGTCTTTTGCTTAAATGCGTTATAATAGATTATACCATTAAGAAAGGAGCTAAATGTCCGATATTGATAAATCTAATTTTAAAAATAGTAAGACTTATGATAATCTAAAAACCGCTTTTGCTGGAGAATCGCAAGCTCGTGTGAAATACCAGTTCTTTGCTTCTCGTGCAAAAAAGGATGGTTATGAACAGATTGCTGAAATCTTTACCGAAACTTCTGATAACGAAAAAGAACACGCCAAACTTTGGTACAAGTACCTTAATGACGGCGCTGTAGCTGACACCAGAACCAACCTCGAAATCGCCGCCGCTGGTGAAGATTACGAATGGACTGATATGTACAAAGAGTTCGCTCGTATCGCCCGCGAAGAAGGTTTTGACGAAATCGCCGACAAATTCGATGGTGTCGGGGCAATTGAAAAAGAACACGAAGAACGCTACCGCAAATTGATTAAGAATATCGACGATGATGTAGTGTTTAAGTCTGAAAAAGTTACCGTCTGGAAGTGTCGTAACTGTGGTTACACCTTCGTAGGCGATGAAGCACCTGAAGTTTGCCCAGTGTGTGCACACCCAAGAGCCTACTTTGAATTGCGTGCAATTAATTACTAAAATAAGCTAGCAGCTAAAACCCACTTACTTTTTAAAAACACACTCAAGGCCGTTCGGCCAAGCTTACGGTTTTTAAAATAGCAAGTGGGCTTTTAGCTGTTCGAAAAAAGTAGAATAGCGCACAAACTAAATCTCAAAATAACAAATACTCTTCCAGCTTTTTTATTCAGTAAAATTACACGCAAATTTAAAGTTACTCAAAAAAACAAATAGGCTTCATTTTTTATGCGATAAAATAAATCGCACGCAACTTTAAAGTTTTACAAAAAGCAAATAGGCGTTTAGTTGCTAAAAAAAAGAGAATGTCGTCTTGCCTTTTGAGGACATAAGCCCGGGCAAGCGCCCTTGAGCGGTCCGATAAAAGGCATGCGACATTCTCACCCTTAATTGTGACGATTTTTCTTGATGTAGTCGTCTTCTTTTTCTAATCTAGCGCGGAGCGTGTATTCGCGACATTTGCCATTATTACAATCGGCGGAAATATAATTAAGTGAACCACCTTCACCATTAATATAGACACCGTTCGGGTCGGTGAATAATTTAGGATCCATAACCGTGAGATTTTCATCGGTAATGGTTTCAGGATAATAGCCATTCTTGGCATAAAAGCCTTCTTCGAGGGCATAATACATAGCATTGATTGCTTCCTTGCGTTGCTCATCGCGGTGCATGGCGTCGAGATTTTGCTTCTGGAGGAAGAAAAGTACTAATGCGATAGAAACGAAAACTAAAACTACCACGAGTTCAATAAGAGTGAAACCAGATTTTTTGACTGTTTTATTCATACTCCCATTATACATGGAATTTTGGGTTTTCGCCGAGAGATTGGTATAATTTCAATATGAAAGCTACTAAACAATATGTCTGTCAAAACTGTGGAGCGCGCTATAGTAAGTGGGCTGGCCACTGTAATAACTGCGATGCGTGGAATACCATCGTGGAGGATTTAGTAGTTGAGGATAGTTCAAGTGCGGGTAAATTTGCTCTGGCGCAGGCTAAGAGCAGCGGAAAAACTTTGAGTTTTTCTAGTATTAAGGAAATCGCCGCTTCGGATGAAAAAGAGCGACTGAAAACTGAGTTTGGTTCCCTAAATGAAGTATTGGGCGGAGGGATTTTGCGCGGTTCGGTGATTCTCTTTGCTGGACAACCAGGTATTGGTAAGTCGACGATTTTGATGCAAATTTGTGCGAAGATTGCCAATGGCCACAAAGTGCTCTATGTTTCTGGCGAGGAATCAGCTGGCCAAGTAAAAATGCGAGCCGTGAGATTAGGGGCGAACTCAGAAACTTTAAGTTTTGCTGCTTCGACTTCTGGGAACGACATCGCGAAGACGATTTCGGACGGTGAATTCGAACTAGTAATCGTCGACTCGATCCAAACTTTGGCAATTAATGAAATTTCTTCGGCGCCGGGGACGGTTTCACAAATTACTAATGCAGGTAATCTAATTATTCAAGCCGCAAAAAAGACCGACACGGCGGTGATTATCGTGGGACATGTGACGAAGGAAGGGACCTTGGCGGGACCGAAAGTTTTGGAACACCTGGTGGATGTGGTACTAAATTTCGAAGGTGATCGCTATGGCGGATTTAAGACTATTCGAGCGATTAAAAACCGTTTCGGCTCGACCAGTGAGGCGGCAATTTTCGAGATGACGGAAAAGGGTTTGCAGGAAGTACAAAATCCTTCGGCGGCACTGCTGGCAGAAAGACAAAACACGGATGGTTCAATTATTTTAGCGACTTTAGAAGGCACTAGGCCACTGCTGGTAGAAATTCAGGCTTTGGTTTCGACCACGAATTTTGGTTATCCAAAACGTGCAGCTTCGGGTTTTGACCTGAATCGATTAAATTTACTAATCGCAGTGATTGAACAGCGCACTAAACTAAAATTAGACGATAAGGATATCTTCCTAAACGTGGTGGGCGGGATTAAAATTAAAGATTCGGCAGCGGACCTCGCGGTGTGCCTTGCGATTGCTTCGGCGGCGGCAGGACGCAAGCTCAGTGAAGAATATGTAGTGTTCGGCGAGGTGGGTCTAGGCGGAGAAATCCGCTCGGCTTTTCGACCAGACCAAAGAATCGGTGAAGCGAAAAAATTGGGCTTTAAACATGCGATTGCTCCCGCGACGATTCATGATAAATTCGTGATCCCGGTGAAAGATTTGCGCACCACTTTAATTAAATATGTGAACGAGTAGAGATAGATGAGAATTTTAGGAATTGACCCAGGTACAGGGATTTGCGGTTTTGGTGTAATCGAAGTAAAACAGACTGGCCGCGCCAAAATGATCGATAACGGCGTAATCGCCACGCCGCCACACACTCCACTTTCAGAGCGTCTACTCGATATTTACGAATCAATGCACGAAATTATTAAACTAAATAAGCCGGATTGTGTAAGTATCGAAAAACTTTTCTTCACTAAAAATATAACGACCGGTATTTCGGTGGCAGAGGCCAGAGGGGTGGTGCTTTTGGTCTGTAAACAACATGAATTACCAACTTTCGAATACACACCAAACGAAATTAAAAAGACCATGACGGGCTATGGCTCAGCTGATAAAAAACAGATGCAGGAAATGGTGAAACTGCATCTGGATTTAACTAGTGTGCCAAAACCGGATGATGCGGCTGACGCTTTGGCCGCCGCCATCACCCACTCTTTGATGCACCGATATTAGATTATTATTAGATTATTAGTTTGCCCGACACTCACCGGATGGGCATCGTGTTTTTTATAAAATTATTTGGCGATGACTTCGTCGATGATGCCGTAATCTTTAGCTTCATCAGCGGACATCCAATTATCACGATCCATATCTTTAATGATTTGGTCGACTTTTTTGCCGGTATTTTTAGCGAGAATTTCAGCGAGGCGTTTCTTCAAGAAAATACCTTCTTTGAGCATAATTTCCTGATCGGTAATCTTACCCTGAGTGCCGGAACTTGGCTGATGAATCATCACGCGAGCATTTGGCAGAGCGAAACGCTTACCCTTAGCACCACAGCTGAGCAACATGGCACCCATAGAGGCCTGAAGACCGATACCGATAGTTTGAACATCTGGCTCAATATAATTCATCGTGTCGATAATAGCGAGACCATCATAGACGGAGCCGCCTGGAGAGTTAATATAGAGCTTAATATCTTTCTTGGGATCTTCATGGGCGAGAAAGAGGAGCTGAGCCACTACGAGATTGGCGGTGTGTGCATTAACATCTTCGCCAAGGAAGATAATGCGGTCATTTAAGAGCCTAGAGTAGATGTCATAAGAGCGTTCACCACGATTGGTGGTTTCAATGACGGTCGGGACGAGGTAGTCTTTGGGGTTCAAATTAGTTTGCATGGTAATTTCCTTTCCTTATTTTTGAGATTCGAGGTTGTTAGAAACGGCGTTAGAATTAATCTGATTCATCAGCTGATTTTCGAAAAGTACATGGTTATTATATTCGGCAATTTGCTGATTAATGGCATCGATAGATTGCTGGATACTCTGATAAGTAGCCTCATGACGACTGATACGTGCTTCCAGAGTAGCACGTTCATTTTGATAGCGCCAACCAGAAATACTACCGGATTCGACACGTCGATTAAAATCCAGGATTAATTGATTTAAGGCATTGGTTTCTTTATTGTAGGTCTCAGTTTGCTGATTAATAGTAGCCTGCTTGGCGTCGATTTCAGATTTAAGTGAAGTGAGTTTATCATTAAGCTTTTGGAAAACGGAGTGATATTGCTGATTAAAATCGGTAATGGTTTGACGGCGCTGAAAATAGGCGGCATAATGTTTTTCGAGATATTCCGATAACTCAGCGACTTCGGTACCGAGACGCGAATGTAGTTCATCGTAAAAATCATCTTCGGAATAACTTTTGATGGAAGTACGAATCTCGTGATCGACCGGAAGCTTATCATAGGCCTTTTTAATTTCCTCATTCAGGCGGTCCATCTCCCAGAAGGGGACACGTTGATAGGCGGCATGAAGCATTTCGTGAGCCGTAGTCACCTCGATTACCCCTGGAAGGTCATTCGATTCGACATGGTAAAGATAAATGCGATCATTATCATGGACGTAACAACCCAGGACGTAAACCTCATGATTATGTGAATGACAACTCTGATTGAAGGCTTGTTTTTCCTGCAAAGCTGGGTGAGTGGCAAGCAAAGTCTTCGAAGCTTTTTCCGTAAGATGAAGTTTCTGGACGTAAGGCTTCAAAGTGTCAGAGATTTGAAAATCATAACCCTTAATATCATCTTGCAAACAGATAAAGGCAAAAGCACCAGCGAAAAGGGTACCAAAAATCACAAGTCCGCTAAGCAAGTCGGCGAGCGCCGGACTGCGCCGACGAGACTGAACGGAGACTTCTGACGGTGAATTTTCCATATTATTTTTCAGTGCTTTCGATCTTTAATTTAAGCTTATCACCTTTTAGGCTAATTTGGGCGATTTGTCCTGGCAAAATTTCTTCTGCAATAATCGCATCAGAGAGTAGGGTTTCCAAATTATCTTCGATAGCGCGGCGTAATGGTCTGGCACCATTTTTTGGATCAAAACCTTTTTCGATAAGGAAGTCGCGCACCTTAGTGTCGAGCTTCAAGCCGATAGCTTTTTCAGCGAGGCGCTTTTTCAAATCTTCAATCATATTATCAAAGATTTCTTCGACTTGTTTACGAGAGAGAGCATGGAAGACTTCGATAGCATCGAGACGGTTGATGAGTTCTGGACGCATAGATTTCTTCAAAGCTTTCATCGCAGCATTCTTACTGGCTTCATAATCTTCAGTGATAAATTGGTCCTTGGTTTTTTGATGACTCGAGAAACCAAAGGCCTGGTCGTTATACATTTCGTCGGAGCCAAGATTGGAGGTCAAAATAACGATAGTGTTATTGAACTTCACACGGTTACCTTGACCATCGGTGAGAACGCCATCTTCGAGAATTTGCAGTAGCATATTAAAGACATCCGGATGGGCTTTTTCAATCTCGTCAAAGAGTACGACGGAATATGGGTGACGACGTACCGATTCGGTCAATTTGCCACCATCATCGTAGCCAACATAACCAGCCGGCGCACCGACTAGGCGCGAAACGTTGTGCTTTTCACCAAACTCTGACATGTCAATTTTAATCAAGGCATTCTCACCACCGAAAACTTCGCGAGCAATTACGCGAGCAAGCTCGGTCTTGCCCACACCAGTCGGGCCCATGAAGAGGAAAGAGCCAATCGGACGTCTAGGATCACTAATACCGGAACGACCACGGCGAATAGCCTTAGCTACGTCATGAATCGCTTCATCCTGACCGATGATAGCCTTATCGAGATGTGCTTCTAATTTCGAAAGAACTTTCAATTCACTACCGTGCACCTTGGAAACTGGGATACCAGTTTTGAGAGAAATAGCTTCGGCGAGATTTTCTTCGGTGAGCACTGGTGAAACATTTTCATCGACACCAGCCTGCTCGAGAGATTTGATTTTTTCTTCTAATTTGGCGAGGCGAGTTTTATAGAGAGCGGCTTTTTCAAAGTTCTCGGCCTCGGCACTTTCTTCAATTTTTTGTTGAAGAGATTCGCGCTCGATTTTCAATTTCTTATATTCGCCACTGCCACTCTTATCAGCGGCAACCTTGGCGATAGCACTAGCTTCGTCGATCACATCGATCACCTTATCTGGCATATAGCGATCGTTGATATAGCGCTTCGACATGCTGACGGCAGTTTCGATAATCTTATCAGGGATTACGACGCCATGATGCTTTTCATAATGTGACTTAATTCCCTTCAAGATACGCACAGTAATAGCATCAGAAGGTTCTTCGACGATTACGGTTTGGAAACGACGCGCGAGAGCTTTATCTTTTTCGATCGATTTGCGATATTCATCCATGGTAGAAGCACCAATCAGATGAATCAGGCCACGCGCGAGAGCGGGCTTCAAGATATTTGCGGCATCCAGGCTACCCTCAGAGGAGCCAGCGCCGGTTAAGAGATGAATTTCGTCGATAAAGAGAATAAGATCCTTACTTTCGATGGCTTCGTCGACGATACCTTTAATGCGCTCCTCGAAATCGCCACGGAATTTAGTACCGGCGACCACAGAGCTGAGGTCGATTTGATAAATTTTCTTGCCAATCAAATTGCCTGGCACCTCATTTTTGGCGATACGAGTAGCGAGGCCTTCGACAATGGCGGTCTTACCCACACCCGCTTCACCGATCAGTACTGGATTAGACTTGGTGCGACGAGAAAGTACGGTGAGGGCGCGTTCAATTTCACGATCACGACCAATCACAGTATCGAGACGACCCTGGCGAGCCAATTCGGTGAGATCCACGCCGTATTTCGTGAGCCACTTGAGCGGACGTTTACGCTTAAAATCGTTTTTCTTTTGATCGATCTTGGCTTCTTCGGCCTGTTTTTCGGCAAACTCTTCAATAGTTTTCGATAATTCCGTAAGATCGACATCGAGACCTTGAAGAATCAAGCTGGCGCGAGAATTTGGCTGGCGAATCAGAGCATAAAGTAGGTGCTCGGTGCCAATCAATTTAATCCCCTGCTCTTTTACAAAGTTGGAAGCGAGGCGCAGAGTCAAAACTGCAGCTTCCGAGAGTGACATCATGGCCATATCCGCTCCTGGGACTTCGATGGCGGTATGATTCATCAGTTTTTCAACCTGGTCTAGATTCACATCCTCATCGGCGAGAAAGCGCGCACCAGTGGAAGTATCCTGTGAAAGAATACCGAGAAGCAGATGTTCGGTGCTCATGTAGCCGTTATTATAACGCTTAGCATAATAATCGGATTTCTGAAGCGCAAAACGAGCATTCTCGGTCAATTTATTCATTATTTCAGTAAATTCATCTTGCATAATTCTATTGTATAGCAAATATTAGCACTGTCAAGCAATGAGTGCTAATTATTTCTAGCTCCAAGACAGGTTTTTGTAATTATTACAAAGTTAACTGAGGCGGATTTTAACTTAGGCAGATTTCAGAACTTCAAGACCTGGGAGAGTGCCATGAATTAAGAATTCGAGACTAGCGCCACCACCGGTGGAAACTAAAGAAAAATTAAGTGGAGGCTGATCGGAATATCGGTTTTGTAAGAGGTTTTCTACGAAGCCCGTAGTATCACCACCGCAGATTACAGAAAGATTTTCTGCTGGGTTTTTAACACCAATAGATTCGGCAATGACCCGGGAAGCAAAATCAAAAGGTGGTTTTTCGGTAAGACCGAGAGTGCCATTCCAAATAATGGTATGAGATTTTAGTACGAGGTCGATTAGCTGATCGAGGGATTTCGGACCGATATCGAGTTTAGCGCCAGATTGAGCCTCGTTAAAATCAGAGGCAACAGTAATTTGAGGTAAATCTGAAGTGAATCCATCGGCAGCGATTTTACCACCAACAAAAATATAATCAGAAAGCGAAGCAAAATGTTCGATGAGAGGGGATTTATCCTTGACCTTAGCGCCACCAATGATTAAAAGTACAGGGTGAAGCGGATTTTCTTGTACCTTTTTTAGATTTTCAATTTCCTGTTCGACTAGCAGACCCATAGCGCTAGGCAAGAGACGAGGCAAGGCATCAGTAGAAGCGTGGGCGCGATGTAAAACGCCGAAGCCGTCCTGAACAAAACAATCTGGTTGAACCGTATCAAAAATGGCCTGAGCGTAATCTAACGAATTATCTTCCTCGCCAGGGTGAAAACGCAAATTTTCTAGTAATATTACCGTACCATCTGGAGCCTCGGAAATTAATTGCTTGGTAGCTTCACCAGTAGTTTCAGGCGCAAAAAAGACTTCGCGTTGCAGCAAACGAGAAAGCTCAGCGGCGACCGGTTTTAGAGAAAATTCTGGCATCACTTTTCCCTCTGGGCGACCGAGATGAGAAATGATTACCAGTTTTTTCACCTGATGATTTAGGAGATATTGGATGGTGGGGAGGGATTTTTCGATACGTAAATTATTCTCGATAATACCATTTTTGAGCGGCACATTATAATCCGTACGAAGTAAAACGGTTTGATGTTCGGGGTGCAAAAAATGAAGATTGCGATACATGTTTTAATTATACCGCAATCTTCTAATCGTGCTAAAGCTTAGAACTAAATACTACGAATTTGAATAGTGTCAGTACCACCAATGACATTTGGTTGGCCAGAAACAATCACAGCGAGCACTTTATCTTCACCTGGTTTGGTATTAATGTAGCCAGAAGCCTTAAGTTCTTGAACGAGATCAATGCCATAATTCTCAGAGAATGGACGTTCGAAGCTGGCGTTAGCATAATTCAAAGCCAATTGGCTAGCCACACGCTTATTGGAAGTAACTGAGATGATTGGGAGATTTGGACGTTCAGCGGAAATTGAAACCGCAGTAGCACCAGAGGCAGTCTCACAAACGATGACATCAGCATGAATTTTTTCAGCAAGACTGACGGCAGCATTAGCTACAGCGTTATATTCACGATTTTCACCAGTGACATCTTGGTCAATTGGGTCGACCTTGGAATGGTTCTGAGTGTAAAGAATGATTTGTTTCATTTGCTTCACAGCTTCAATTGGGTATTTACCATTGGCAGTTTCATCGGAAAGCATGACAGCATCAGCACCCTGAATCACAGCGTTGGCAACGTCAGAAACTTCAGCGCGAGATGGACTTGGATTATCGACCATAGAGCCGAGCATTTGAGTGGCCACGACACAGAGTTTACCGTGCTTACGGCAAAGGCTAATTAATTTACGCTGAACGATAGGGACGACTTCGTTGCCAGCTTCGACAGCCATGTCACCACGGGCGACCATGATACCATCGGCAGCTTGGACGATAGCTTCCATTTTTTCATCAGTTTCGATAGCTTTTTTGGTTTCGATTTTAGCGATAATTTGAGCGGTAGAACCGAGAGAAACCAAGATTTGACGGAGTCTTTCGACATCATCCGCGCTTTGGATGAAGCTCATCGCGACATAGTCAAAGTCACGGGTGGCACCGAATTCAATATCAGCCATATCTTTTTCGGTAATCACATCACCACCGAAGTCGGTATCTGGAAGGTTGAGACCCTTGCGGCTCATAATCGTACCTTCGTTTTCGACCTTAACCTTAATAGCGGTACTACTTACAATTTCCGTGACAGTTGAGCGAATTTTACCATCGAAGATGAAGAGAGGTTCACCAACTTTCATGCGCTCAGCGAGATTGTACTGAACTGGAAGAAGATTCGAACCGTCGTGTTCAGTGACGGCATAATCAAGAACCAATTCGTCACCTGGCTTGACTTCGTAGTGATTATCTTTGATGATACCAAGGCGAATCTTAGGACCTTGAAGGTCCTGGAGAATGGCGACGGAGCGGCCTTTTTTCTCAGCAGCTTTTTTAATCCAAGCGATTTGTTCATCGCGTTCTTCGTAACTTCCGTGAGAGAAGTTGAGGCGGCAGCAGTTAACGCCTGCCATGACTAACTCGGCGATTTTTTCTTCAGTGAAGACGGCTGGACCGACGGTAGCCAAAATTTTAGTTCTTTTATATAGTTTACTCATATCGTTTGATATTATAACATAATTGTGATAATCTTGTGTTTTCGTGGTAAGATAAACATATCTGGGTGTGGCGCAGTTGGTAGCGCGCGCGGTTCGGGACTGCGAGGTCGCCAGTTCGAATCTGGTCACCCAGACCATTATGAAAAGAAAAATGATCCTTCAGGGATTATTTTTGTTTTCATATGTATTGGGGTAACAAGACGAGAATACAGTTCGACTGGACGACGAAGCGAGCGAAAAATAAAAGCTTACTTTTATTTTTTTGAGCGAGGAGGAACAGAAGGATTTTGAAAAAATCCTAATCTGGTCACCCAGACCATTCAAGGAGGAAAAATAAAGAAAATTTATTTTCTTTATTTGATCGACGCAGAATGGAAAGATTTTGCGAAAGCAAAAAGCTTACCATGAAATTATACTTATTAAATAAAAAGACTGGAGCGATTCCAGTCTTTTTTTGAGTTATAATAATTAATTTTTCTTGTAGTCGATGTCGTAAAAATCTTTCAGCCACTGACGAGATTGTTCATCATTTGTAACTTTATAGTTAATAATATCAGTGTTTCGAAGAATTGAACCGTAATGCTTCTGCTCTAACTCCATCAATAATGAGATATTATACAATATCATAGCGTTCATATAGAGCATCAGACCACCCATGACAAAAGCCGCTACGATAGCAATAATTTTTAAAGCATGTGTCTTAGATTGTGTTTTTACGGCTTTTATTTGTCCCATAATGTTATCCTTTATTCTTGTTTATTGAGCAGTTTTTTATCTTGCTCAGGATATAAAACGTGAAGTAGTTACTATCTAGTACTAGCTTCTTACGGCATAACGTGACGGAACAAACCAACTACCTGCTTGATAATACACATCAATATAGAATCGTTTACCGTCATCCACAAACGTCTGTGTGTGGACATTATAATCCCATTTTTCAGGGCTTCCGCCGATTCCGATATGTAGGCAAAAGGGTAGTCCGTCAGTATCATAATACCAGCTAACCTTCTGTCGACTTTCTGCGGGCCTGATATAAGCCCAGCCAGAATCACCACCTTTAACTTCTACCCAAACACCGGCTATGTATCCACTTGGAGTATAATCCGTAATGGTTCCTGATGTCGCCAATGAGGTTATGGGCATCACAGTGGGCGTAAGTAAAAGAGTGGCAAAAATGATACTTTTCAGCTTTCTAAACATAAGCTACCTCGCTTTCTAAAAAGAACTAAACACTAGGGGTTTCTAGAATAATAATATCATACTTTATAAAAAAAGACTGGAGAGATTCCAGTCTTTTTGGTTATTAATAATTATTTTTTCTTGTAGTCGATGTCGTAATATATTGAATCTCTTGAATATAGCTGTTCATCATTCTCGACGGTATCATTAAGCGCATCTATTGCTTCTTTATTTTTAGGGTCGTTTTGAAGGCGTAAATTTATTTCACGAATGCGAAATTTGATTAGATTAAAGTGTCTCTGATAATCAATGTTCAGTTTTGTGTATGATTCCCTCAACATAATGTAACTACCAATGAAGCCGGCGACAACTAAAACAATACAAGTTGCTACAGCAACAAAGAGCTTATTATTGCTATTAGTTTTAAATTTTGATGTTTTTATCTGTGTCATATTTCTACCTTAATCCACGATGATTCGTATTTATATCGTTAAGTCTTTCTATTTCTTTTTCATTTTTAGGATCATTTTGAACACGAAGATTTACCTCGCGGAGATAAGATTGAGTCTGTTTTACATATCGATTATAGTCAGTGTCCAGTGTATCAAATGCATATTTTATTAATAATATATTAGCAACAAAGCTTGCAATCACTAAGACAATGCAAACAATCACGGCAATATAGAGCTTTTTGTCGCTGCTAGATTGCGGCTTTGATATTTTTGGTTGTGCCATATTTTCCTTTTTATTTTACAGTTTTGATTTTCTTCCCCGTTTATCTGCATTATATTATAGAAAAGTGCTTATGGCAAATAAAAAATAACCCGTGGAATGTGGGTTATTTTTCTTAATTTATTCTTGAGATTATTTGGCGTATTCGATGGCGCGAGTTTCACGAATTACATTCACCTTGATTACACCTGGGTAGCTCATGGTAGCTTCGATTTTTTCGGCAATATCACGAGCTAATTTTAAGGCGGTGAGGTCGTCAATCTGCTTTGGTTCGACAATCACACGAATTTCACGACCAGCGGAAATCGCATAAGCCTTATCGATACCATTAAAGCCAGTAGCGATGTTTTCTAACTCTTTCATACGCTCAGCGAAGTTCTCGGCGGAAATATTGCGGGCACCTGGACGAGCAGCAGAAATTGCGTCAACGATCTTGACGATAATAGCTTCGACCGTGGTTGGCTCAATGTCGTTATGATGGGCGGCGATAGCGTGAGTGATTTGATCGGAAAGACCATATTTTTTGGCAAGTTCAGCACCAATTTCAGCGTGCTTACCCTCAATCTTATGAGTGACGGCTTTACCAACGTCATGAAGCAAAGTAGCAGTCTTGGCGACACGCACATCAGCACCAATTTCTTCAGCAATCATACCGGCCATGTGTGCCATTTCAATCGAATGAAGCAAAACATTTTGACCATAGGACGTACGGAATTTGAGCTCACCGAGCAAGTGTAAAATTTCGTGCGGGATACCAATCACACCTACTTCACGAGCAGCGTCTTCACCGGCACGCACAACTTCTTTTTCGATTTCGCGTTCAGCCTTGGCGACAGCATCTTCGATGCTGGATGGATTAATGCGACCATCTTTCATCAAACGTTCCAAAGCGTAGCGTGCAACTTGGCGGCGGATTGGATCAAAGGAAGAAAGCACCACCATGCCAGGAGTATCGTCAACCATAATATCCACACCGGTAGCACGTTGGAGGGCCTGAATATTACGACC
This sequence comes from uncultured Candidatus Saccharibacteria bacterium, assembly GCA_963517385.1. Classification (GTDB taxonomy): domain Bacteria; phylum Patescibacteriota; class Saccharimonadia; order Saccharimonadales; family Saccharimonadaceae; genus Nanosyncoccus. The sequence goes on from CAUQEK010000002.1 coordinate 38,573, forward strand.
TTCCTTACCGATAATGCGACCTTTCATTTCATCATCTGGCAACTTCAAAGCGGTAACCGTACGATCAGCAGTGACTTCGGAAGACATACGTTCCATAGCGGTAACCAGTAGAGCCTGGGCAGTTTCGTCGATGTCGCGACGAAGCTCTTTTTGCTCCTTGGTAATCAAGCCGACGAGATCATCCTTGATATCTTTTTCGGTCATCTTGATCAGCTTATCTTTAGCGTCAAGCTTGGTGAGGCCAGCAATTTTTTCCAACTTTTCTTGCTGCTTGTCACGAATTTGATGAATTTCGAGTTTCAAATCATCAATTTCACGTTCTTTATTGGTTAATTTTTCCGAACGTTTTTCTAGTTGATCGAAACGGTTGTCGAGTGAGGTTTCACGCTCAGAGAGACGCTTTTCGGTTTGGCGCCAATCCTTGCGACGAGCTTCCTCTTCTTGCTGAGATTTATCGGCAATACTGCCAGCTTCTTTCTTAGCTTTGAGAACGATGTCGGCAGCCTCGTTTTTAGCTTTACGAATGAGATCTTCGGCCTTAGCTTTGCCACCAGATTCATTCTTTTTGTTATAGACCAGGACAAAACCGGAACCACAAACAATACCAGCAATAATACTGAGTGCTATCGGAATAAACATTTGACTTCACTTTCTATTTGTCGACGCCAATATCTTCATCATACCGGCAGTTTTACAAAATTAACAAAATTATTTAATAAATCAAAATCCCCCTGTCTTGATTTTATCATAAAGATTGCTCTTATTCGTAGGTTTCGAGAGCAAAAATCATATTGCGAATGATTTGATTGGAAGCAGTTTCGAGACCGAGCTCCGCACCATCCTTACTACTGACGGTCGGGTCGATGTAGAAGAAATTATAATCCTTGTAGGTCGTGACCTTAGTACCAAAACGCTTGCCAGTGGAAGCTTCGAAATCACCTTCGGAAACCGGTACACGCACGAGACAGCCTTGCTTACCAAGATTCTTGGCTGGATCAGCAAATTCTTGCTTAGCCTGAACGCCCTTTTGAATACCATTGAAACAAATTGAGTTGCGATATTCGTAAGTGTTTAAGACATAGCTCATGGTGGAAAGATTATCTGGGACTTTCAATTTGATATTCCAGTCAGAGAGATAAATGTAACCGAGAGTGGTTTTGTAAACTGGAACATCGGCTGGAGTGGAAATTTTTGCCACACCAGAAGACTCTTCGACAGCAGCGATGATTTGAGACTGGTTCTTAATAGTATTATTCGCAGTAGTAATTTTATCACCTTGAGAAATACCATAAACTAGACCGATTAAGCTTAAAACGAGGAATAAAACAGCGAGAATACCAAAAACCATGGCCATAGTGGTCATCTTCTTCAAGGCTTTCATGGCAATAAATCGAGGGTCTTTTTCTTTGGCTTCTTTTTCAGCCTTGGCGGCTTCAGCAGATTTAGTGGCATCGGCATTTGGATCCACTACGGTGAATTTTTCTTCAAAATGAGTTGGGGAAGCGACTGGCACATTGAGCTGATTATAGACAATCTCTGGGCCATTATTCATTTCTTGACCCGAATTTTTCTGAGTTTCGGTAGCCTGGTTCAACATGGCAGCATTTTGGATGGATTGATTGATCATGCTCTGGTTAGAGTTCGGATTACCACTACGGGCAGCTTGAGTGAAGCCGTTTTCACCAAACAGATTGGAATTATCGTTAGCATAAAAATTATTTGTAGTGTCGGCAGCAAAAATTTGCTCAGCAGAAGCGGCTGGTGAAGTATAGTTATTCGCTTGATAGGCATTAGCTGGGGTTTCAGCAACTGGAGCAGCCGCAGGGTTGGACTGAGGAGCAGAAAAAGCGGCAGAATTATTGCCAAAAAGATCAGCTGGACTAGGGGTAGTAGGCTGAGGAGTAGTAATATTCGACTGTTCGGAAGCTGGCTTGGCGAAACTTGGCTGGTTAGAGCCTGGGCTAACCTGAGGAGTCACCGGATGTGAAAGGCCAGCAGAAAAAGTCACACCACCAATGGTTTGGGGTTTTTGATTGTTTTGATTTTGATGAAGATCTTGATCCATGAATTTCCTTATATCATATATTATAGCACAAGCGAAATGCGTGGCGGAATGGGAGATTTATTTTTTGGATGGCGTAATATTGGCCGGGCGACCGTAGTTTGGTAGAATGATTGGTACTAGTTCCCCGTCTTGATTTTTCTAAGGAATCTGCAGCTGATCAGCCAAAGTATTAACTACGGCAGCACCGATGCGGAGTCCGGTGAAGGAACCTGGACCGGCGAAGAAAGTGATTTCTGTGAGATCGGTCCAATCGGCCTGATTTTCGACAAGCTTATCGTGAATGAAGGTAAAAATTTGCTCAGCTAATTGATTTTTAAGGGGAGCGGAATACTCTTTTTCGTCGAGCCTGAGAATGGTATTTTCAGTAGAAGTGTCGAGATAGAGTTTCATGTTAATGCTCCGAAGTGAGATTTTTGGTTAGATTAAGGGTGCGGCTACCATCATCATTGATGAGAATTTCGAGACGCAAATGATTGGCAGGAAGAATTTCACTCACCGTATCGGCCCACTCAATTACCGTAACCGTGTGTGGGTCATGAAGGTTTTCAAATAAATCTTCCACCATGATGCCGGGATTTTCTAGGCGATAAAAATCGTAGTGCACAAGTTTCTGACCATGTGAATTTTCATAAACTTTCGAAATAGTAAAAGTCGGAGAAGTAATTTCTTCGGTAATTTCGAGACCACGAGCGAGGCCCTTAGTGAAGGTAGTCTTACCAGCTCCAACGTCACCGACTAGTTCAATCACACAAGGCAAAGCGTCTTGAGACTGCAAAATCTCGCGCATCAAATTTTCCGCAAAATCAATCACGGCGGCTTCATTTTTTATGGTGAGATTTTTTGTATTCATATTTATATTATAATTCCCGTCGGCCGAAAATGAAAATTCTTATGCTATAATTTAGTTATGAATATCGACCGTCGTGGCGCCAAGCGCAGACATAAAAGGAACGCGACCAAACTTAGTCCTAACTTCAAAAAACTCTCCAATCAAATTCGTCTGGAAACTCTGAGTTCGAAAATTATTCGTGGACTAATGATTGTGGTGGTCCTGATTTCGGTTTGTAGTGTGGGTTTTTCTTTGTTGGTAAAGAAAAATGTGACAGCGGAAGCACTGGCGGAAAAACAATTTCAAGAATTAGCGAAGAGTTATTACGAAAATTTCTTTTATGATAACTTCGTAAACGGACATAAGGACGAGATAGCAGCGAAGGGTGCGGAATTTGTTTTCAAGCCATATCTAAAAACTGGTTTTCCAATGGTAAAACTGCGCAGATTACTGAGCTATAGCGATGAAAATAATCTGGACAAACGGATTTATTTCGAACACAAGAAATTGACTTGCAATAAGGACCTGTCTTCGGTGACATTTAAGCCTCATGCGCCATTTGGAAAGACCGACTATACAACGGATCCGATTTTGAGCTGTCAAAAGGTAGAGGAACAATTTTAGCCAGGTTTTGAGCCTGAAAAAATAGATTAGTCAATCAGTATGCACGATACCGAGGTGTAAAAGATGTATTTTATAAAAATAGGAGTTGCCGATTTTTTTAAATCTGTTATAATAGAGGAGTACATTTCGGAATTGGTCTCTTAGTATAACGGTTAGTACAACGGGTTTTCATCCCGTCAACGCGGGTTCGACTCCCGCAGAGATCACCATTTTTATTGAGCTAAATGGCTCTTTTTTTATTATGTTATGATATACATATGAGAGTAGAAAATCAGCCTCTTTTAACAAATTTTGACCTGATTGTTTTTGATTTTGACGGAACGATAGCTGATTCTCTGAGGTCGTATAGAGAACTTGATCAGCAGCTAATCAAGGAACTGTACGGAGTTTGGGAGGGGATAGATAAAATTATTGAGTTTAGGGACAAAATTAAAAATAAATCTCGCAGTGACTCAGACGACGAATACTATTTAGCATTAGACAGAAAATA
>CAUQEK010000003.1:0-38369 GCA_963517385.1 uncultured Candidatus Saccharibacteria bacterium
GTGCAAATATATGTTAAAATCGATGTATGAATAAGGACACTTTTTACATCGAGCATGAGGATGATATTACTGATATTATCAACCATATCAAAGCTTCCAAACAGAAAATTATTGCACTTGTTCCACCGAAAAAGTTGAACGTTCTGCGTAGCTCCATCAATCTAAAATTAATTGCTCGCACTGCAAAAATGCATGACAAAGCCATCGTGGTGGTCACTACTGATCCGACCCTCATGAAAATGGCCGCGCTTTCAAGTCTGCCATTTGCTAAGAACTTGAGTTCGCGTCCTACTCTGCCTTCTGAATTTAATGAAGCGGACCTTGAATATCCCGCTAAAGCTAAGAAAGCAAGTCCGAGTGATGAAATTGAAATTAATGAAAAGGCTGCTCCGCTCAGTAGTGTTTCTCGTGTCCGCACTACTAATGAAGACGCCGCTAATCGTGCAAATACCACCTCGAATCTTACGAAAAATTCCACGATGAATCTGGATTCTGAAGAAGTCGCGAAGAATTCTGAAGATAAAGAAGATTCTGATAATCAACCAAAAAAGATTCTCACTCTCGATTCCTTGAAAAACCGTATTATTATCGGTGTCGTGGCTGCGGTTCTTTTGATTGGAAGTTTTGTCTGGGCTTTTATCTTAGCACCTGCCGCTAAGATTTCCGTCAAAATTAAAACCATTGCCGAGAATTTCTCCGAAAATGTTTCTTTTGTCACTGATGCCAAGCAAGCTGTCTCGAAAGATGGTAAATTCTTCCTCGAAACTGCTAGTTTAGAAAAGAACTCTGAGGTTGAATTTGAAGCTACTGGTGAGAAAAATGTTGGCGATAAGGCTACTGGTGAATTACGCCTCATTGCTACTTTCGACATGTCGACTACTACGGCTACGGCTTCGAGGCCAGATGTTGCGACTGTTCCTCAGGGTTCCGCCTTTGCCTACCGCAATCTTAATTTCTTAACCAATCAAGAGGTAAAAATTTCTTGGGATGGCTCAATCTCGAATTGTGACGCCGGTCGCCACAGTGGTAAGTGTCAGGTGGCTAAAACCGTGAAAGCTACTGCGATCGAAGGTGGTGCGAAGTATAATATTGAAGCTGTCAGCTCTGGCTGGCAATCTTCCGTGGCTGGAGTTGAGGGCTATGCTAATTCCGCATTTAAAGGTGGTACCGATAAGATTCAAAAAATTGTCACCGCTTCTGATATCACCAAAGCTAAGGAAAAATTAACCGAAGCTGATGGCGTAAAAGAGGAATTATTCGAAAAAGTACCTTCTGATGATATTAAAATTGAAGATAGCTACAAAAAAGTTACTGCCGATCCGACTTCCAGTCCTGCCGTCGATCAGCCGACGGAGAATGGAAAAGCCAAGCTCACGGCCAAAACTACCTACAGCGTAAATTATGTCGATAAGGCGGCAATTGAAGAGTATGTTAAATCTGTGGTCTCTACTCGTCTCGGTAGTGATCAGAAAATCTATGAAACTGGCAATATTTTCATTGAAAAATTCCAAAACAATAATAATTCTGTAACTGCTAAGATTAAAGCTACCTTGAAAACTGGTCCAGAAGTCACCGAACAATCTGTGCTCGAAAAATCCCTCGGTAAAAAAGTTGGCGAAGTGACTACTTTAATTAAATCTATCAATGGTGTTTCTGATGTTGAAGTGAATACTTCCTTCCCATGGGTCCGTCAAATTCCAAACGACGCCAATAAAGTATCAATTAAAATTACGGTAGAGAACTAATGCGCATTATTGGTTTAGATGTGGGCACTAAGCGTATCGGTGTAGCAAAAGCGGACACTTCTGTTCGCATCGCTATTCCGAATGGTTATGTCTTGGTGAATGGTCAGGAAATTCCGGAAATTCTCCGTATTGCCAGACTGAATGATACGAATTTCTTTGTCGTGGGTTTACCTCGTAGCAATGACGGCAATGAAACCGCTCAGTCGGCCTATGCGCGCAAATTTGCCGATACTCTCGCCGCCTCTATGTCGGGCGCTCGCATTTATTTTCAAGACGAATCACTGACCTCCGTGGTAGCTGAAGAGCGTCTGAAAAAACGCAAAAAGAATTTTGAAAAAGGCGAAATCGATGCCGAAGCTGCCAGTATTATTTTGCAGGATTTTATCGAACATTATGCCGCTAAGCTCGCTCAAAATTCTGCCAGTAAAATCCCGAATCAGCTAGTTAATGCTGCCACCAATATAAACCCATCTGCGAGTCCTGCCGCCACGCTCGGATCACCAGAAGTTCAATCTATTATTAATGAGCCCACCAAATCGGAACCTGAATCTACGGAGTCTCCCAGGCCAGATAGAAGTTTAGAAAAACCTATGAAAAAAGTTAAACGTATTTTACTTTCACTCTTTATTTTACTATTTCTCGCTGGATTATTCGGTGGTGGGTATTATTGGTATTCCTTGCAGCCTGTTTCTTCGGCTAATTGTCGTTTTGATTCCGCCAAGGCCGCTGCTGAATCGAATGAAAAAGAAGCAAACTCTGTTTGTGAGTATCAAACCATTGAAGTGACCGCTGGGGAATCAGTTAAAGAAATTGCCAATAATCTCAAGCGAGCCGATTTAATTAGAAATCCTCATGCCTTTGAGCTTTATGCTCGCATCAATAATCTCCATGCCAAGCTAAAAGCTGGTAAATATAGCTTCCGTAAAACCATGTCGGCTCGTGCCATCGCTAAGCAATTAGTTAATGGTGTAGTTTCTTCGGATGTTTTTAATCTGACCATTCTTCCTGGCACCAATCTTCTCGGGGATAAAGGCAAGTCGCAGACTGGCATTATTCATCAGTTTCGCACTCTCGGCTATTCCGAAGAGGAAATTAACCAGGCCCTCACTAAGCACTATGACAACCCTGTCTTAAAGGGGCTCTATGCCGACGAAACTAAACTTTCCAATTCAGAAATTCCCGCGAAGTTAGCCCTCGAAGGGTATCTCTATGGCGAAACCTATCAATTTTATAATCACGAAAAACTCGAGAATGTCATTACCACGATTCTGAACCAATTTAATGACGTGGTAGTGTCTAATCAGTTGGAAGAAAAATTTAAGGCCAGAGGTTTATCTTTGCGTGAGGGGGTTATTCTCGCTTCAATTATCCAAAAAGAAGCTCGTACCGAAGATATGCCTGGCGTCTCGATGGTTTTTCAGAACCGTAGAAGACTGGGGATTGCTCTGGGCTCCGATGTGACTGCGACCTATGCTGCGGATATCACTGGTATCGATCGTACTAATGCTACCAATGCCGATATTTTAGCTGTCAATAGTCTTTATAATACTCGTAAATTTCCGGGGCTGCCTCCAGGTCCGATTGCCGTGCCTTCGAAGGCAGCACTTCTCGCGGTAGCTGAACCAGATAGCTCGAAAGCCTCTATGCTTTATTTCTTGACAGGTGACGACGGTCTCATGTATTATAGTAGCACCGACGCTGAGCACAATCAGAAGATTCGCGACCACTGTCAGAAACTTTGTAAGGTGCAAATTTAGGGGCAGCGACCGGCTAATTATGACAAAGAAAAAACGATCACAATTTAGCTTAAATTACTTTATAACCAAGATATTTCCTTATTTTGCCTTATCTGTTCTGATTTTTGGTGTGGCTTTTGTTGGTTCCAGAGATAAACAGCAGTCCGACGAAGACTCCAGTCCTAACCTGGAATCCATTTCTAAAAAAGATTATGCGGTTTCGGCCGACCAACTTTCAGAATTTTATATGGTGTCTGAGCTTGCTGACACTATGAGTTTAGCCTCCTCTGATGTGCTTAACGTAAACTATAACTCCTTCACCGTGCTCCAGCAGTCCGGCCAGGCTTCTGTCGAGAAAATGGAAAAGCCGACTACTTTGAATCTTGCAGCTTGTTCTAAGGTTGGTGTGATTAAACACGTGATGGCTGAAGGCGAAACTCTTGATACTTTGGCGGCCAAATACGCTTCCTGTGGTGTTGATATCAATATGATTCGTTGGTCAAATAAATTTAAGGCTTCCTATGTGCCAAAAGTGGGTGAATCGATCTATGTCCCATCTCGTGCAGGTATTGTTTATACGGTAAAATCTGGCGAAACTGTCGCTTCGATTGCAGAAAAATATAAGTCTTCTACTGATGAAATTATTACTTCTAATAACCTTGAGTTAGACCAGACTCTGACCGAAGGCCAAGCTATTTTACTGCCAAACGGTGAACTACCAGATAAGGAACGTCCTGATTATGTGGCACCGGTCGTCCGTTCCACTTCTTCTTATTCTGGCAGCTCATCCTATTCGGTTTCTTCTTATCGTACTTATTCTACCTCAAGAAATCCAATGCCTTGGGGTTGGTGTACTTGGTACACCTGGGAGCGACGTGCCGCTATGGGTTCCAGTCATATCCTGCCAGGTGGTCTCGGTAATGCTAATACTTGGGGCTACGCACTTTCTGGTCTCTTCCCAACTAGTCGTGGTACGAATCCACAAGCTGGAGATATCTTCCAGACCAACAGTGGTTATTACGGTCACGTCGGTATCGTGGACTCCGTGAATGCTGACGGTACGATTACGATTTCTGATATGAACGGTCGTGCTGGTTGGGGTGTGGTCGGTTCTTACACTATCGGCCCTAGCGAATATGCTAAGTATCTATTCATCCACGGTCGCTAATTTTAACTACTAGCGCATAATCTCTGTTTTTTATCAAGCTACACTTTTATACCACTTATGCTATGATGAAAATGTATGGAGAGAAATTTAGTTAAAACTGCGAACCAAACTAGATCCTCAAACGAAAATAAAATTCTATTTTCAGGATTGATCTATCTAGTTATTTTATTAATTATTAATATTTTTATTCTGTCGTTCAATAGTTACGCTATAGATCCGACATTGAGTGTTACCTTTGATCGGAATGAGTTTGATTATAATTTTTATAGCGTCGATGTGGTTAATACGTCAGAAAGATATAATTGGGCAAAGCTAACTGTAAAAACGAATGCTCCGGCCGGCTATACTACTACTATTATCGCTAATTCCGATGAAGCCGCTTTAAAACACATCGATAATACAATTAGTACTAAAATTTCTTCAATCACGAGTCCAGTCGCACATGATGATGGAATCCCAAAAAATACCTGGGCCTATCAGTTAGAGAATCAAAATAACTATATGTCAATCCCCAAAGAATCAGAGCCAAAAGCTCTTGTTGCCACTAATAAGGCCTCCGATTCAGTACCAAACGAAAATAATTTCAGGGTAGTAGTCCGTGCTAGTGCCGATCTTATGCCTGGAATTTATCGAAGTAGTCTGGTTCTTTCAACGGTAATTAATCCATTTGAGACTGCCGCCTATCTGACTACTGGCGATGACTTTCAGGCTAAACTTGGTGAATTAATCACTGATAAAACTAAGATTGAAAATATTCTACGCCGTTCTGCCCTACCAGCCGCAAGTACCAAGGTTGTCAGTATTCATGATCCAGCTAAGCCATTCTATGAAATTAAGGCCTGGTGGGATCCAATTTATCGTGCTGTCTGTTTTTATACTGCAGCTGACAAAATTTATTTCCACGAAGATAGTAAAAACACTTTTAAAGATTTGTCCGGACTCAAACTTATCCAAATAGATAACTTTGATGCCAAATATGCTAAAGACATGTCGTATATGTTTGCTGGTCTAAGGTCATATAGTAACATTAGGACTGAAAATATCAACGCTCAGAGTGTTACCAACATGCATGGAATCTTCCGTGATAACTACCGAATGCACAGCATCTCGATGGAGGGCTTTAATACTGAAAACGTTACTGATATGTCAGAAATGTTTGCCGGCAATTATGAAATTATTGGTCTAAGTCTAGTCTCTATGAATACCAAAAATGTGAAGACTATGAAGGCGATGTTTAAGGGGATCAATAAGCTTGGCGTATTAAAGATTGATAATTTTGACACCAGTAATGTCGCTGATATGTCAGAAATGTTCTCTGGTATGAATAGTGTGGTAAATATTATGCTAGGTAATTTTAACACCGGAAATGTCGAGAATATGAGCGAGATGTTTAAGGATTGTACTACAATTAAATCATTAGACTTGAATCATTTTAATACTTCGAAAGTTACGAATATGAATTCTATGTTCAGTGGCGCAAATAATCTAACGATTCTTAATATTGCGAGCTTCAATACCAGCAAGGTTACGGATATGGCCTACATGTTTTATCAGATCCATGCTATCACTAGTCTCGACCTAGGGAACTTTAATACCGAAAATGTCACCACTATGGAAGGTATGTTCTCTGAGGTATCTAAGCTCACTAATCTCGATCTCTCTAGCTTCGACACTTCCCGTGTGACAAACATGGGTCTTATGTTCTCATTTACATCTAAGCTCGTGAGTCTCAACCTTTCTAACTTCAACACTTCCCAGGTGACAGTAATGAATAGGATGTTCGCCAATATGTCCAATCTGGCTAATCTTAATCTGTCGAGCTTCGACACTTCTCAAGTGACAGAAATGAGTTATATGTTCTACAATACACCAAATCTAACTAGTCTTGATCTCTCTACTTTTGATACATCTAAGGTGACAGATATGAATAATATATTCGCACTAGCAAATAGCTATGTGTCTAAAGATAAACTAGAAAAAATATATGTAAACAATGATTTTAATATATCTAAGCTAAAAATATCCCCCCTAATGTTTAATAATCGTAAAAAACTCCGTGGTGGTGCTGGATCATATCTTACTAATCCATCTCAGGCCGATAAAACCTGGCTCCGAATTGACTATCCAACCAACGGTCGCCCAGGCTACTTCACTAGGAAGCCATAGAATAACGATATTGTTTATGGTAAAATATATGTATATGCAAGGCCAAAAATCATACATAGAAAACCCTCACGGGGGGGGGGGGTGGTTTAGCTGGGAACTAAGGTTTCTCGGATTATTTTTAGGATTAATTTCTTTTTTAAATATTGTTCTGAGTAGCAATACTTTTGCTCTCTTCGTTCCGACGCTTTCGGCTTCGGTGGATCAAGCGAATTTACAAGTGAATGGGAACCAAGTCATAAATTCTACAAATAAAACTACAGAGATTCCATTTAATTTCACTGTCAATACTAATAATCGTACTGGATACACTACCACACTCAGTTCTGAAACAGATAATACCGCGCTGATTAACACGGAGTCTGCTGTGGGTGCGAAAATTGATTCGATTAGCGAGAACTTAATGCTGAATAATCTACCAAATAACACTTGGGGCTATAAGTTTGGAGCATCCACGAACTACGCACCGATACCAGCGCTTTCTAGTCCTGCTCAAATTATCCAAACGGCAGGGAAGACCAACGGCAATGAATCGAACCAGTTAAGTATTGGCATGAAATTATCTGATAATCTTGAATCAGGGAATTATACCAATAAATTAATCTTATCTTTTGTTTCAAATCCATACCAAATGCGTGCTGTAATAACGAATGGTCCGGATTTTAATCAGCGCGTGGGTGCGCTTGATCCGAATCAAACCTGTCACATTGATCCAGTTACGGGGCAAAATTGTAATCTCAAAAATAAGGATAATGTCGAACATATTAAGCGTAGCAGTGTAGCGCCTACAGCTTCTATGACGGCAATTAATATCGAAAATCCAGATAACTCAGATTATGAAATTAAAGCCTGGTTTGATGCTACCGAAAAAACCATCTATTATTATTCCGCTGCCGAAAAAATCCATCTTGCACCAGATTCATCCAGCATGTTCCTGTGGTTTACTAAAGTTAAGGATATTGATTTAGCTTCGTTTGAGACTAGCGAAGTCACCGATATGTCTCAAATGTTCAAGTATTGTAAAGATTTAAATTCTTTAAATCTTTCTAATTTTGATACCACTAAAGTTACTAGTATGGCTCGTATGCTCGAAGCTTTACCAAATCTTACGAATCTAAATATTGCAAGCTTCAATACGGAAAACGTGGAAGATATGCGCGATATGCTTGGTGGGCTGATTAATCTTCCCGCTCTCGATATCGCAAATTTCCGTACGCCAAAAGTGCGTGATATGAGTGGTATGTTCTACAACCTAAAACAAGTTCAAAACTTAGATGTTTCAAGGTTCGATACTTCAAAAGTTACAGACTTCTCCCGAATGTTCCTGGGGAATTCAAATATTCAAAATTTAAATCTCTCAAACTTTGATACACGAGCTGCCACGGATTTATCTTATATGTTTTACGGTATGTCTAATCTAAAAACCCTCAATATTCAAAGCTTTAACACCGAAAATGTTAAGGATATGAACAGTATGTTTGCGTTTACCTTGAGGATTCCTACCTTGAATTTAAGTCATTTTGATACCAGAAATGTCACAAATATGTCTGATATGTTTTATGGTTGTGGCTCTACCAGTATTGATGTTTCGAATTTCAATACACAAAATGTCGAAACTATGGCTGGCATGTTTGGTAGCGTTTCTAATGTTCAAATCTTAGATTTATCATCATTTACCACTCCCAAAGTTAAAGATTTTAGTCGAATGTTTTTATGTGATAATGGTCAAGTTTGTGAGCTCCAAAAAATTTTCGCTTCTAATGATTTTGACGTAAGTGCAGCAAAACAATACAGCCAATCACATTTAACCGCTAATTATGAGATTTTTCATCGTAGGTTTAGTCTCCGAGGTGGTGAAGGTACCTACTGGGGAAACCCAGACCTCGTTAATCTAGACGGACTACGTATCAACGACCCTGCTCACGGCCGCCCAGGATACTTTACCCGAAAACCATAGGCTAATAAAAGAGAATACCACTTACCTCTCTTTTGATTTTTAAAAGAGAATGTCGTCTTGCCCTTCATTTGAATGTTATTAAAAGAGAATGCCGCTTACCTCTGACGGAGCATAAGCTTGGCCGCTCGCCCCTTGGGACGCGGATTCGCGGCCTTGAGCGTCTTCGGAACGAGGTATGCGGCGTTCTCTCTCATGCGACATTCTTTCCCCTTATGCTGTATTTTTTCATCAAAATATATTAAAATATCTCTAATATGTTCTGTGATACGGCAAAAGTGAGTTTGAAGGCTGGAAAAGGTGGCGATGGCGCCGTCTCTTTTCGTCGTGAAATTTACATTAATAAAGGTGGTCCAGACGGCGGTAATGGTGGCAAGGGTGGCTCGATTATTTTCCAAGCCGATAAGGATACGAATACTTTAATCGATTTTCGTTTTAATCCAATCCTCACCGCCCCAGACGGCGGCAATGGTTCCGGCACTCGCAGTAACGGTCGCTCTGGTAAGAACCTCATTGTCGAAGTGCCAGTCGGCACCGTCGTAAAACGTGATGGTCGGGTTATTGCCGATCTCACTGAAGATGGTATGCAGGCGGTCATCGCTAAAGGTGGCGATGGTGGTTTTGGTAACGCTCACTTTAAGTCCAGCGTGCGCCAAACTCCAGTGATTGCCGAAGTCGGTGAACCGGGTGAGGCCTTTGAGGCGGAAATTGAACTAAAACTTCTTGCTGATGTGGGTCTCGTGGGTCTTCCAAATGCTGGTAAATCTACCTTTCTTGCTAGCGTCACCAATGCAAAGCCAGAAATTGCTGATTATGCTTTTACTACACTCACTCCTAATCTCGGTGTAACTACTATTGATCGCCATGACCTCTTGATTGCAGATATCCCAGGTCTTATTGAAGGCGCTAGTGATGGCCGTGGTCTCGGTCATGACTTCTTGCGTCACGTCGATCGTACCGCTGTTTTACTTCATCTTATCGATGCTTATCAGGATGATGCCGGTCAAGCTTACTCGACGATTCGTGGTGAATTGGAGAAATATTCCGATCTCAAATCTCGTACTGAAATTGTCGCCCTGACTAAATGTGAAGGTTTAGATGATGAACTTATTGAAATGCAAAAACAGGCCATTCTTGAAAAAAATCCCGAGGCTAAAATTTTTGCCATTTCTTCTGTGGCCAAGAAAAATCTTGATGACCTACTTCGCGCCCTGCTCTTAGCTGTGAAAGAGAATCAAAAACAGCAGGAAATTACCGCTGAGCAAATTGGTGCTAAACCAGTTGAATTTAAAACTGCTGTTATTTCACATCATGAATCAGAAATCCCAACTATCTCGCTCAGTCATCACGAGTTAAAGAAAGCCTGGCAGGTTACACAGGATGAAAAAGGTGTCTATCATGTCACTGGTGAAAAAATTGAAAAATTTGCTCGTCGCACCGATCTTTCGAATTACGCTTCGGTTAACCGCTTGCGCGATATTATGAAAAAACTTGGCATCCGTGCTGAACTTACTACTCGTGGCGCCAAAGCCGACTCGATTATTGAAATTTCTGGTAAGCGCTTCACGTTCGTAGAAGATTACTAAGAAAATAATATGGCCGCTTAATCTGTCGGCCATGGACTTAAAAACAGTTACTATATATTAAACCCAAGAAAAATATCCTCTTTCGAGGATATTTTTGCTGATGCGCGCCCACCCTAGGGCACATTGGTTTGTTTTAATCCGTATTTTTTGTTTTTAATGAAATCTCCACACTCCACTAATTGCATAATGGAACCCTGTGAAGCGTATCAGCTTATGTTTATCATATCGGTTACGCTCCCTAATGTCAAGAGAAAAACATAAGAATTTAGTTACCCGCGCAAAAATTCCTCAAAATCCATAAAAAAGGCCAGCAAAGCTGACCTTTTAAATTAGATTAGTTGGTGTTGAAACGAGTCAACTTAAGATTTTTCAGCCGCGCGAAGCTTCTTCAGTGATTTGCCAACAGATTTTTCTTCATCGATCAAATCACTCAGTGCCTGCTGTGCCTTATTAAGCTCAACCTCCGCTTCATCTTTAGCTTGCGTCAACTCGGCATACTTTTCCCGGTAATCTTCCATATTCGTGTCGAAAAGATCAAGAGTCCGCTTTAGCTGATTAAGTTCCTCGTATCGCGGTTTTTGCCGCTCTTCGTAAACTTCTGCTTCCACATTCATCCGGTCTATCACCAATTCGGATTGGTTAGATAGATTTTTGCTGAGTCGCGCCTCCAGCTCATTCAAAATTTTTGAACACGGACTAATCTCTCCGGTTGGACCAGGCGTGCTAATCACACCTAGGTCATCTCTTAGATATTTAACCAGATCAGTCAGAAATACGTTTTCTTCCTTGAGGTTTTCGTTCATAGCTTTGGCTGCACCATTCGATTCTAGTAACATTTCTAGATGCTGTGGATTGTAAAAACCGTTATTAGATGCCTTGTCTGACATACAATTAACCTCTTCGCGCACCTTTGACTGCTCCTCAGTCAAGAAGCTAATCTTAGAGGATAAATTTTGGTAATCCTCCATGAGTGCATTGAATTTCTGGGTAGCTTCCAGGCAAGCATTTCGCCTCGGCTCCATTTCTTCCTGTAAGGCATTTTCACGAGCTTCCAGCTCTTTAATTCCCATATTGCAATTTGTGTTTTTAAAACCGATATGTTTTTGATTCATAGTACCCACCTTTCTAAAAAATCATACAATTTACACATGTTTTCGTGTTTAACCGACTAAAGACTTAAAAATCGGCAACCCCTAATTCAAATACTTTATCCAATTCTGAAAATGCATTATTTAGAGCGTTAAAAGTATACCTTAATGTTTCTATTTCATCGAGTACCTCATGAAATCTTTTCGAAGCTCCATTGGTTACCTCAATTAAATCCAGATACTTTTTGGATAAATCACACTCTGGAGAAACCAGATACTTCATCATCTCTCTTTCGTGTCCGGCGTCAAGGTTATTTTTCTCCTCTTTAAGCGCATCAATCTTATTGACCAACGTCTCTCGTTCAGTTTTTAGGGCATCAACCCTGCTGAATTCATACTTGCTTCGAAAAACTATCGTTGAATCAATAAATTTGAGCCTCCTAGTCAACATCGAGATTTCATCTTCAATCTGATCGGAACGTTGTTGATAATCCAGTTGCTCCATCAATTTTTCTTGCAGAAATTCTCGATTTTGCTTCTTCAATTCTAGTAGAGCGGAAAAACAGGTTCGTTCCGCCTCTTCGGCATTTCTCAAATTCTGGTGGGCAGTTCTTAGTATTTTTTCTAATTCCGCCCGACGTGGTTCTAACTCATCCCTCTGAAGTTTTACCTTATCTTGCAACTCTTTAATTTGTCGTTTTATCTCTGACATTTTACACCAACCTTTCTGTGAAAGAACTAACCGCATTCACGGCTCCAACAGATATATTATGCCATGAAAAGCGATATCTGTAAATGTGCTATAATAGATTTATGTCTAAGGTTAAATTTACCATTATTTCATTATTTTCTGACGCTCTTAATCCCTACCTAAATACTTCCATGATGTGGAAGGCTAAGGAAAAGGGCATTGCGGAATTTGATTTTGTGGATTTGCGTGAATTTGGCCTCGGTGCGCATAAGTCTGTCGATGATACCCCTTACGGTGGTGGTGATGGTATGCTTCTAATGTGTGAGCCGGTTTTTAATGCTATTGAAAGCGTGAAGAAACATAGTCCAAATGCCAAAGTGATTCTGCCAACTCCAGCCGGCCAAACCTGGCATCAGGGAATCGTCCGTAATTTTGTCGAACGGATTAATCATGGTGAAGAGGATCACTATATTATTCTTTGTCCACATTATGAAGGCTATGATGAACGTATTCTAACTATCGTTGATTACAAGATTTCGCTCGGTCATTTTGTCTTGACTGGTGGTGAATTGCCGGCGCTAATCGTGATTGATAGCATCGTGCGTCTGCTTCCAGGGGTGCTTGGTGGTGAAAATTCTGCTATTATTGAGAGTTTTTCTGAAGAGAATACCATCGAATATCCGCAATATACTAAGCCAGCCGATTTTCGTGGCATGCAGGTCCCGGAGGTTTTGCTTTCTGGTCATCACGCCAAAATTGCTGAATGGCGCAAAGCTCATAGTCGCCCAGTCGACCAGGGCAATCTTTAATGCAACTAAATTCACCTCTTAGCGAAATTAAAGGCGTCGGCCCCAAAACTGCTGAAGCTCTCTCTGCTCGTAGTTTTCAAACTTTCAAGGATTTACTCTATTATTTTCCGCGCAAATATGAAGATTATGCGGCCTACACCAAGATTTCCGAGATTCGTCCCGGCAAGGTGGTAATAAGAGGAAAAATTCGTGGCTTACGCAATATTCACACTCGCCGCCGTAATTTTACGATTACTCAGGGTGAGATTTTTGATGAGACAGGGGCACTTCGCGTGGTTTGGTATAATCAAGCCTATCGTATTAAAAATTTTAAAGAAGACACCGAATATTATTTTACTGGCGAATATGATTTTAAGTATAATCGCTATCAACTCACGGCCCCTACCGCCGTTTTGGCTTCTGAAGTCGAAGAATCACGTCAGGATGGTGGCTACCAACCGATTTATTCTGGTAGTGGTCGCTATAATTCCGCCTGGTATCGTCGAATTTTTGCTAAACTTCGCCCGTTCTTTTACCAAATCCCCGAACTTTTACCGACTGAGGCTATTCCAAAAGCTCTCACTAAACTCTCGCGCAACCAAGCCCTCTTTAATATGCATTTTCCTGAGTCCGAGCAAGAAGTCGAGAAGGCTCGCACCTACCTCGGCTACGAGGAATTATTTGAATTGATCCTGGCTTCCAAGCTAAATCAAAACGAAGTTTCCAAATTAAATGCCAAATCACTCAAATTTAATCTCACTGATGTCAAGAAACTTCTTAAAACTCTGCCCTTTGAATTGACTGATGCGCAGAAACATGTGACTTGGCAGATTCTCCAGGATCTCGAAAAAGTGCATCCGATGAATCGCTTGCTCCAGGGTGATGTTGGTTCAGGTAAGACCATTGTTTCGGCCATTGCTGCCTATCAAGCTATAAAAAACGGCGCACAGGTGGCCATTTTGGCTCCGACCGCCATTCTCGCGACTCAGCACTATGATGGTTTGTCTAAAATTTTACAGCCACTCGGCGTCAAAACCACCCTTCTAATTAGTGCCACCAAGGATAAAAACAGCGTAAAAGCCGCGATCAAGTCCGGTGAGATTGATCTGGTGATTGGCACTCACGCCATCCTCACTGATGACACCACTTTTTTCAGTCTCGGACTCTGTATTATTGACGAACAGCATCGTTTTGGTGTCTTGCAGCGTCAACATCTTTTAGAAAAATCCTTTCAAAATCAAAATCCAGATTTTCAGCAAATTTCCCCACATTTTCTCGCCATGACCGCTACGCCGATTCCGCGTTCTCTGCAACTCACGATTTTTGGCGACCTCGACATTTCGATAATCAACCAAATGCCGAAGGGCCGTACGCCGATCAAAACTCGTATCTATAATGAGCTTAATCTTAAGGACGTAATTTATCCGGAACTTAGCGAGCATCTCGCCGCCGGTGAGCAAGTTTACGTAATTTGTCGCCTGATTGACGAGGCTATTTCCGAGGAAGATAAATCGCGCACCGTCCTTGAAACCGCGAAGCTCATGCAAAAACAGTTTAGTAAATATAAAATTAGCGTCCTGCATGGTAAATTAAAACCTGCTGAAAAAGATCAGGTGATGCAGGATTTTAAGGAACAGAAAACTCAAATTTTGGTTTCTACCACCGTGGTGGAGGTCGGTGTGGATGTGCCAAATGCCACACAAATCGTGATTCTCAATGCCGATCACTATGGCCTGGCTCAGCTTCATCAGTTGCGTGGTCGCGTCGGTCGCGGTGATAAACCGAGCCAATGTTTTTTGGTGACTACCGGAGAAAATCCGCCGAGTCGCAGGCTTCTTGAAATGGAAAAATCTACCGACGGTTTTTATCTCGCAGAGGTCGATCTGAAACTTCGTGGCCCGGGGGAAATCTATGGCGCTATGCAACACGGTGAATTGAATTTGAAAATCGCGAGCCTCACTGACACCAAGTTAATCGAATTGGCGCGCACTCACGTCGAAAAGTTCTTAAGCTCGCCCGATTCTATGCTAAAATATACAGAGTTAAGCCAAGATATTAAAAAATATCAGCAGCTGACGACTCTTAATTAAGGAAAATATGTATTCAACCCTAGCAATTAGTGATAAATCAAATGGGAAAATTGTTGGCACGCACCAGAAACTCGACCGAATTGCCCGCAAAATTATTGATAAAAACCTGCCACACAATTATTTTTTCCCAAATATTTCAGAAATCTTAAATTTTGAAGGTATGGGCGGACCGGACGGCCTCAAGCGCAAAAGTCCTGGTGTCGACGAGCCGATGCACTTCATTGATCCTGATCATGATGATGGTAAGCTCATGACTATGATTTTGGATCACCAATATAATCTAAGAAAAGCCCTCGAAGAAGGAAATAAGGTGCGTGCCAGTTTTGAGGCTGGTTGGATGGCTCATGCTATCACCGATGGCCTGACGCCCGCCCACCATTTTCCTCTGGAAAATACCCAAAAACAACTGATGACCAAGGATGAATTTGTCAAAGTTTTCGGCATTTCCATCAAGGGGATTATGCGTGGTCGCAATTCGCTTGAGACTCTGCGCAACAACTGGCTCTATTGGGGCGCTAATGGTTTTATGACTAAGCATGTGGCTTTCGAATATGGCGTAGCAATTACCCTTACTGCTCTGCCGGAGCGTGCAGTAATGCCGAAAATTAAGAAAGCGGACTTAGTGAATGTGGATCTCGAAAAAGCCTTTCATGAATCTCTGGCCAAAGTTCACGCATTAAAAATGTATGAAAATTTCTTGAACCAAGGTTGGAATACCGAGCTAGTTTTCGAAACCAAGAATGTACTTTTGCCAGAAATCGTCCGCGCTATTACGCTTGGCTGGGCTTCTTCAATCCCATATTTTAATAAAAAACTGCTAAAATAAAACTATGAAGTTTATGGCAAAATCTGGTAAAGTTACGGATCTCCGGATCACCTCCGGGGTGCTTCGTGGACAAAAAATTCTCACCCCCAAGCTCGCCGTCACTCATCCGATGGGATCGCGCGAACGCCTGGCTATCATGAATTCTTTGTCGACTCATCTCGAGGGAAAAGTAGTGCTCGATGTGTTTGCTGGCACTGGCGCACTGGGTTTCGAGGCCTTGTCACGTGGTGCTAAACATGTTACCTTTATCGAAAATCATCGTGAAGTCGCGAAATTGATTCGTCAAAATGCCGAAAACCTCGGTGTATCAAGCCAGGTGCGAATTTTTGCTAAAAAGGCGGAAACTCTGACTTTTGATAATCGTTTCGACATCGTTTTTGCCGACCCACCGTATGATAAAATCACCCCGAAACTGGCGGATTATCTTGCTACGCTGCCGAAACTTGCAAAAGAATTTTTAGTTTTATCTCACCCGGCCACTTTCGACCCACATCAGCTCTATGCTGAAATTATTTCCACCAAAGCTTATGCCGGCTCCCGCATTACGATTTTTAAAGTGTAATTTTATCGTGTTTATGCTAAAATTAGCTTATGAACTTTCAAAAGATTTACGATTATTTCTTTAGTAATAATTATATGACCAAGATGCCAAGCTTCGGTGAAGTTTTGGCTTCGAATGTTATTACCTTACTTTTATTGTTAATTATTCTCGGCCTTTATGTTGCCGGTAAGGTTCTCTTGATGAAGAAAATCTATGGCGAGAAAAAGATGTGGCAGGGTGCCATTCCGGTATTGGGTTTGATGAATCTTTACGATGCGGTTGAGTTAAATAAGTTATTCGCTATCTCGATTCTGATTCCGGTACTCGGTTTAATTCCGTACTTTATTTTCTGCTACAAGCTACCTGCCGCTTTTGGTGAAAAACAGCCAGCCTTTCCGTATTTGACGATTTTCTTCTCGCCAATCATCATGCTGATGCTAGCTACTGACCAAAAATATGAATATCAATATGTGCGTGGCAAAAATGTGCCATTCCAAGGCGCTTTCGCTCTGAATAATGCACGGACTATTGCGGAAACTGCACCTCAGGCTACTACTGAAGTTGTCACTCAGCTTACTGCTGAAACTGTACCTCAGGCTACCGCTGAATCTGTCATCCAGTCTACCCCCGATGCTGCCACCCAGCCTATCACTGAAGCTCCAACCCAGCCTGTTGTCGAAATCCAAACTCAGCCAGTCCAGGGAACCGTAATCGAATCTCAAAGCCCTTCTACTTCAGAAAATCAGGTTCAAACCAGCGACTTGAATAATCTCCAATAATTTTATATAATATCACCATGCCCGAGTGGTGAAATTGGTATACACGTATGCCTTAGGAGCATATGCCTCACGGCGTGCTGGTTCAAGTCCAGTCTCGGGCACCAATCAAGTTGTTTATAGTAAAAGCTGCCGCCAGGGCAGTTTTTTATTGCATTTATTGCTATTTTATGTCGCAAAGATTGCGAACTATTATGAGACATTGACATATTACATAATACTGCTATAATAGAAGTATATTCCGATACGGGCAATTCGAACGGAGAGATACCTAAGAAGAACCCGTTTTTTTGTTATTTATTCTTTTTCTTATATTCAATTTTATTCTTTACGTCGGGATTGTCTAAGAAATCAACGTACCTCGGCGTGAATGGACGATATAAAGAAGAAGTGGAGTGACGATTCGGAGCCAATAGTTTAGCAAAACGTCCTTTTTCTACAAGATATTTAACCATCTTATAATAATCTCCGTCGCCAGAAACTAGAATTATATTATCAAACTGTTCTGCGTCAGCAATTTTAGACATCACAGTAAAAACAATATCTGTATCGACGTTACCTTTCTTTTTACCGATCATGCTTTGGCTATGCTCGCGGAATATGAGAATAAAGCCTGAAGTTTGAATTTTTTCGTAAAGATCTTGATTATCCTCGTCTACTGCACCTAAGAAATAGTAAGCTTTTTCAACGTTATAGCGTTCTTTGAGATATACTCTAAAACGCGTCAAATCTACTGTCCACGAACTTGCTTTCGTGTTCATGTATAGATTCTGTCCATCTATAAAAGCCTGATTATTCACACTTATATTATAGCACGAAAAAAGTGTCACCAGCTCCGTCGTATTCGTTCACAACCTTCACAACATAAAATGGCAATAATTATTGCCATCAAGAAAGATGCCGTAATTTTTTTGCTTCAGCCAATAATTTCGATACGTAAACCGATTTCAGATGTTTGTATTTTTTACGATCAAATTTAGATTCTTTTGCAAATTCGTATTTTTTCTCCAAATATTCTTGTGCTTTCTGGTGATTTTTTCTAAGAAAATTACGTAAAATAATAAAATCCTCATAAGACTCTTCGTTAATCGGACAAATATGAATATGGAAATCGCCCTCACCCGTTTCTTTTGCAGTACTTGCTAGAAAAATCCGATCCTCGTGACTATCAGTTCCTTCAAAATATCCATTTTTCATTAAAATATTTTTTACAGAAATCATATCTTCATGTTTTGGAACTCCGACGAGAATATCAATTATATTCTTACCATCAATAGGAATAGAGCTACTGCCAACGTGCTCAATTTTTATATCATTAGGCAAGAATTTAGACAGACGACATTTCTCTTGCGAGAAGCGCTCGATAAGTTTTGACGAATATTTCTTTATTGTAACGGACATTAGCTGATATTATACCATTATTGTATTTTTTTAATCTATTTTCAATTATTACTCGTTCTTCATACGAAAGTTGTGTATACTTTATTTAGAGACATCAATGTCTATCCTTGTTTAAGTTAGTGTTACAAATTTAATTTTAACAGGACTAAGAACGATTGATGTCTCTTTTTGTTGCTTAGTGTTGCACTTGAGATATTAACTTAGGAAATTTTTTGCATAATCATCCTAAAAATTGTATAATATACAGGTATGCCAGAGTTTCGTCTTCATAGTAAATTTCAACCCACCGGTGACCAGCCGGCGGCTATTGCTCAGCTCACGCGTGGTCTCAAAATGGGGATTCGTGAACAAACTTTGCTCGGCGTCACGGGGTCTGGTAAGACTTTTACTATGGCGAACCTTATTGCTAATGTTCAGAAGCCGACTCTGATTCTTGCTCATAATAAAACCCTGGCCGCCCAGCTCTATTCTGAGTTTCGTGAATTTTTCCCCGAGAACGAGGTGCATTATTTTGTTTCTTATTTCGACTACTACCAGCCGGAAGCCTATATCGCTAGTACCGATACTTATATCGAAAAAGATTCCGCTATTAATGATGAAATCGACCGTCTCCGTCATGCCGCCACGGTTTCATTGCTTACGCGTCCAGACACTATCATTGTGGCTTCAGTCTCTTGTATTTACGGTATCGGTTCGCCCGATCATTACACCGAAATGTCACTGCATCTCGAGAAAACCGGACATACTTGGCAGGTAGTTTCAAAAAATACTCTCCCGGTCGCCAAGCTCAATCAGACTAACCTGATGATTTATCTTATCGCGATGCAATATCACCGAAATGACCTGGCTTTTGAACGTGGAAATTTCCGTGTCAAGGGTGACACGATTGATCTCTTTCCAGCTTCGGGTGAAATAGCCTATCGTTTTGAGTTTGCTTTTGATGAACTTGAGGAAGTTAAAATCATCGACCCACTCACTGCCGAAGTCCGCGAAAAACCCGATCAAGTTTTTATCTTCCCGAATACTCACTACGCCACTCCAAAAGACCAACTCGATCGCGCTATCGATTTAATTCAAGCCGAATTTGACGAACGTCTAAAATATTTCGAGGCTAATCATAAATATCTAGAAGCGCAACGTATTTCTCAGCGCACCAAATATGATCTCGAAATGCTAAAAGAAACTGGCTTCGTGAAGGGAATCGAAAATTACTCTCGCCACCTAGATGGTCGTAAGGCTGGTGAACCACCAGCGACTTTGCTCGATTTTTTCCCGGACGATTTTCTATTGCTGGTCGACGAGTCTCATATGACCTTGCCACAGGTGCGCGGTATGTATAATGGTGACCACGCCAGAAAGTCCACTCTCGTAGAATATGGCTTCCGTTTGCCGAGCGCCCTTGATAACCGCCCTCTTACTTTTGATGAATTTGAAACACACATCAGACGTGCGGTCTATGTTTCCGCTACTCCTGGTAAATACGAGCTGGAAGTATCACCAAAGCCGGCCGAGCAAGTAATTCGTCCGACCGGACTCCTTGATCCAGAAATCGAAGTTCGACCAAGTGAAGGCCAAATCGATGATTTGATGAGTGAGATTGAAGCTCGTATTGCTAAAAATCAACGCGTGATTGTCACTACCCTGACCAAACGTATGGCGGAGGATTTGACCGACCATCTGAAAGACCATAAAATTAAAACCGCTTATATTCATTCCGATATCGACACTTTGGAACGTGGCGATATCTTGCGTGATTTGCGTTCTGGCGTCTATGATGTACTAGTCGGTATTAATCTACTACGTGAGGGGTTGGATTTGCCAGAAGTTTCGCTCGTGGCAATCCTTGATGCAGATAAGGAAGGTTTTTTGCGTTCCGAGTCGGCACTTATTCAGACCATTGGTCGTGCAGCGCGCCATGTCGAAGGTCATGTTATTATGTATGCCGACAATATTACCGAAAGTATGGAGCGGGCAATTTCTGAAACTAATCGCCGCCGTGAAATCCAGCAAAAATATAATAAGGAGCATGGTATTACGCCTACCTCTATTAAGAAAGAAATCTCGTTGGGCCTCCGTGCGATTATTCCAGAAAAGGCCAAGGAAGATAAATTAGACCTTAAGAAAGTGCCGAAAACCGAGCTTCCGTCTCTGATGAAAGAACTTTCTGAGCAAATGCAACTCGCCGCCGCCAATCTCGAATTCGAACAGGCCGCCAAGCTTCGTGATATGATTCAAAAAATCAAAGACGCCGAAAATAACTAAAATTATTTCAAAATCTTCCTTACTCGCTCTCGTAATACTGGTACTACCTCTTTCTCGAACCAAGGATTCTTCGCCTGCCAGCGGAAATTTAGTGGGCTTGGGTGAACGATTGGGAAATATTCTGGTAGGTAATCCTGGAATGCGCGCACCGTCTCGGTTAAATTTTCCTGAGCTTCGGAGCCGAGATAATACTTCATTGCATATTGTCCAATCAAAATCGTAAGCTTGATATTCGGCATCAATTTTAAGATTTCTGGATGGTATTCTTCCGCGATAAATTTTCGTGGTGGTAGGTCGCCGGTCTTGCCTTTACCTGGATAATAAAAATCCATCGGTAAAATTGCAATCTTCTGCGAATAAAATTCTTCTTCACTCACCCCCATCCATTCGCGCAATTTTTCGCCTGATTTATCCGCGAACGGCACCCCACTTTCTTCGACTTTTCGACCTGGTGCCTGACCGATGATTAATATTTCTGCCTTGTTACTCAGCTGGTAAATCGGTCCCACGCCGCGCGAAGTAAATGAAGCATTTCTCGGATCCTGTCTTAATTTTTCCGTAATTTCATCAAATTCATTCATCGTAATTCGATAATATCACTTTTATGCTAAAATAAAATAAGTCACATTTAATTTATTTGTTAGGAGGTAAATGGCTAATACAAATAAAATTCTCTATGTCGAAAAAGTTACGAAGACTTTCGGCAAGGGAAATAGCCTCACGAAGGCCGTCGATAATCTTTCTTTCTCCGTAAAGAAAGGCGAATTTCTCGCGATTATGGGTGCCTCCGGCTCTGGTAAGAGTACGACATTAAACCTGATTTCCACGATCGACCGTCCGACCTCTGGTCAAATCTTCGTCGACGGTACCGATATTACGAAATTAAAAGGCGAGAAACTTAACCGCTTCCGTCGTGAATCGCTCGGTTTTATCTTCCAAGATTTTAACCTCCTCGATAATCTCACCGCTTACGAAAATATCGCATTGGCGCTTTCGATTCAGAATGTCAAAGCTTCAGAAATTGACGAAAAAGTCAAAGCCGTTGCCAAGAATCTCGATATCGAAGCTATTTTACAGAAGTTCCCATATCAACTTTCTGGTGGCCAAAAACAGCGTGTAGCCTCTGCTCGTGCTATCATTACCAATCCTAAGTTAATTCTCGCCGATGAGCCAACTGGTGCACTTGATTCGAAGTCTTCTAAGCTCCTTCTTGAGCGCTTCGATTATCTGAATCAAGAACTCCAGGCTACTATTCTCATGGTCACCCACGATGCTTTCTCGGCCAGCTTTGCTTCCCGCATTATTTTTATCAAGGACGGTCAAATTTACGATGAAATTCACCGCGAAAATAAGACTCGCAAGGAATTCTTCGATGAAATCATCCGCGTGATGTCTACCCTAGGTGGAGGCGACGCTGATGTTATTTAAGCTTTCGTTTCGAAATATTACGCGCAGCATCAAGGACTATGCGATTTATTTCTTTACGTTAGTGCTCGGTGTTACGCTTTTCTATGTTTTTAATTCCGTCGGCTCCCAAGCGGCTGTGCTTGAATTAAATAACTCTCGCAAACTCATCGTCGATTTGCTCGCGAAAATTCTCTCTGGTATGAGTATTCTCGTGGTCTTTATTCTCGGTGCTTTGATTATCTACGCCTCCCGCTTCTTGATTAAACGTCGTAATAAAGAATTTGCCATCTATCTCACACTCGGTATGAGTAAGCGCAAAATCTCGCGCCTCCTCTTCTTCGAAACCTTGATGATTGGCGTAATCTCCCTTGGTGTCGGTCTCTTGCTTGGTATCGGCGTTTCTCAGTTAATCAGTGTTTTGATTGCCAAGCTTTTCGAAACCAATATGGACAAATTTACCTTTGTCTTCTCTGAAAAAGCCTTCTTCGATACCATTCTTTACTTCGGCCTCATCTATCTCATTGTGATTTTCTTCAATACTATCATTGTCGGACGTCTAAAGATTATTGAGTTACTTCAGGGTAGCAAGAAATCCGAAAAAGCCTTCCTGAAAAATCCGCTGCTTCGCGCCATTGTTTTCGTCGTTTCTGCTTCGGTACTCGGTTATGCTTATTGGTGGGTCAATAATGACAAAGTCTCTCTCATGGACCGTGTCTATAATCTCCTTTGGCCGGTTATGGCTGGCGTAGTTGCCACTTTTCTAATCTTCTGGTCGCTTTCCGGTTTGATTATGGAAATTGTCACTCGTAGTAAGAAGTTCTATTTCAAGGGTTTAAATTCCTTCGTCTTCCGCCAGATTTCCAGCAAAGTGAATACCGCCGTAGTTTCCATGTCTTTGATAAGCCTCTTGCTGTTCCTCACGATTAGCATCCTTTCACTCTGTTTCTCGATCAATGAATCGATGAAAAAGGAGTTAGCCTACAATACACCAGTTGACGCTATGACCGAACTGACTGATTATCTCGCGGTTTACGGCTCGAATAGTAGTGTTGGCTATTTATCCCACATGTCTAGCGACCAGGAAAAAGCTGCTCTTGCCACTTCCCAGGCCTACATGAAAAAATCCCTCTATCAAAATTTGATTGATCGAAATCCAGACCTTGCGAAAGATGTTAAAGATCATCTTGAACTGAATGTCTATGCTGATAGTAAATTCACTTTTGGTCAAATTTTACCGTCAGGAGTTATGACGGGGACCGCGGAAGCCTTCATGTCGAAAACTACTGTGCCAATGGTTCGTGTCTCTGATTATAATAAACTCGCGAAGCTCTATCATCGTGATGAAGTTCATTTGAAGGATGATCAATATCAGTTCCTGGCCGACTTTAAGACTATGGCGGAGATTCTTGATAAGACTCTTGTGGGTAATACCCAAATTAAATATCGTAATTTCACCCTCAATCCAGTCGCCAAAAAACACCAAGAAGGCTTTATCACTTCATCCGGTTTTAAGTCTAATACTGGCATCCTCGTCGTTCCTGATAATGTAATCACCGATCAGCCAATCGGTACTCAAGCCGTGCTGATGAATTACAATCTCAGTGGCACCCGCACTGCCGAACAGATTGACGATGACTTACGCAAGGCTTTCGACCTCGGAGGTTTATCCGTTAATGCGGTTAATTCATCTGAAGAGGACACGCAGAAAGCCGGAAGCTCCGCCAAGCAAGCTGATCGTCCAAGTGGTGTTGCCATTAATTTTTATACCAAATTATTAGTAAAATCTGGTATGGTTGGTATGCAGGCTATTGCCACCTTTGTTGGTTTTTATCTCGGCACGATCTTCTTGATTTCTTCTGCTGCGATTCTGGCCCTTAAGCAGCTTTCCGAATCTTCCGATAATATAGAAAAGTATGCCGCCCTTCGTCGTCTCGGCGCCAGTAATAAGATGTTAAACCGTGCACTCTTCGTCCAGATTGCAATCTTCTTTATTGCGCCATTGCTCATCGGCATCATCCATTCCATTTTTGGTATCATGTTTGCTTCAAGCATTATTGAGTCATTCGGCTCTGATGGACTCCTCGCCTCGATCCCGATGACCGTTTCGATGATCGTACTGATTTATGGCGGTTATTTCCTCCTGACTTATATCAGTAGCAAGCGCATCATCTCGGAAAAACAACTCCGCCGCGACTAGGAAAAATATTAGTTAAGGCAAAAACCTTAGCTCGATTAGATTAAGAAAGCTACCCAAAAGGTAGTTTTCTTAGTTTTTAGCTTATGTCACCATCAAGCCAGCGATAAATTGCTTGATTTTTTACACAAAATGTTGTAGAATATTTTTGTTTCAATGTTAAGCTAAAAACATAGCTTTGTTCTTTAAGAAAGGTTGGTGACTAGTATGCCAAGAAGTGCCGAATTGGACAGTTTATTTGCTCGTAAGCAGGAAGCTTTTGTGCGCAAGCAAGCCGCATTCCAGAAGTATATTGATGCAAAAAATCGTGCAAACGAAGCTCACGACAGGATGCAATTAGCATGGGATCGAAGAGTTGCTGCTCGAGAAGAAATGAACCGGGAATACAATAGTATGCAGCAGTCAAAAGGTAGTAGGGATGCTATCTGGGCTGATTTTAACCGAGTTCGTCAGGGAAATAGCTCGAGAATCGAACAACTCCGCCAAGAAGCTGATATGGAGCATGAAATGATGAAAAATTGTTTCGATAGCGCTAGTGCAGCTTATTCATATGGCAATAAGGCGGATGCTCCAATGTATTCCAGTGAGGGTCATGCGCATAAGGAACGGCGAGATTATTTGAATGCTGAAGTCGGAAGACTTATCCAGGAAATCAATAATGCCAAGGCTAATGCAAAATGGCAAACATCTAGTTCGCATGGCAACTCATTTCAGTCTGCTAAAAGCAACTTCAATAATGCAAAAATGTTGCATGAATCTGCTGAGACTGAATTTAAAAATGCTAAGGCCGAAAGAGATGCTTACAAGGCTGAATTTGATTCTGCCCAAGCGGAATTTGAGCGGCTAAAGGATGAGTGTCAAAGAAAGCTGAATGAGATTAAAGCGAATAACCAAAAAGAGCGAGATCGCATTCTGGATAAGGCAGGAGTTAGCTATCTTAATAGACAAGACGCTAAAATCGTTAAGAAAGCAGATGGAACTACTCAGGTCTACCATGGTGGCCTCGGTTCCGGTGATGGTTTATTCCATGGGCATGTCGCATTAGATCAGTCTGGAAATAAGACTTATAGCCGTGATGCATTTGAAAAACATGGCAGTCAGAATTATACAGATCGAAAGACTGGTGAAAGGAAGTCGAATGGCGGGTGGACCGAGTTAAGTACCGGAACAATCATTGATGAGGCTGGAAATGGACATAACGTAATGTTTCGTCAGGGATTGGGGAAAAATGAAGGTCAGACTTTAATAAGGGATTATCATGGATTTGAATCTTTTAAGAATTTTCACAAAAATGGAGGCCATAATCACTATGGAGACAATAATAAAGAATTGTACCCAAATGAGCCTGATCGTATAGAAGATAGCTCCAAGCATAAAAACGATAAAACGTACACTGGACCTGGATGTTAGTCACAAAAATTTACACCGCCTATAACTTTATGGGCGGTATTTTATAGCCATTTTTTTGAGTCTAGAAAATCTAAAAAATCCAGTACACCGTCACTAGTTATTTCTGGGTTAGCGTTATAATAATCTAGATGGTCTCTTTTTTCATTAAGCGCCATATAGATATAAAAAGATAATTCACAAAATCTATTATCTTCAGGTAAAGAATCATTCGAGTAGCTAAAATTATTATCCAAGAAGATGGTATATTTCTCAATTTTATTTTCTAGCTCATCTAATTGTGATTCAGTGGTAGCAGATTTTATTTCATCAGCTAATTTTATACCATCACGTATTGCTATTTCGGCTAAGTCTGTACTCATTTACTTAAGTATAGCAATTCTCTTACGTAATTCAATAAAAAATTTAAAAAAATTACACCCAACTTTCACCATCGAGTTCATCAATAAAGCCGTCCATGAAATCTTTTGCTAGTACTTGTGTAGGTTCGAAATCTAAGTTCTCTGGGTAAAGTGATTTTCTCTTCCAGTCTAGCGCTACATAAAGAGAAGTGGTTAAGCTGCAATCTTTTTCATCACTGAAGTCTAAAGGTTCACCAAAATTTTCATCTACAAAATCAGCGTATTTGTCAATAATTGGCTCAAGTTTCTCCAATTCAGAAAGGTTTGAGATGGGGCGCATCTTATCGATGATTTCATGGCCATCTTCAATGACCTTATTAATTAACTTTGCCCTTTCTAAGTAATCCATACTATAAATATACACTAATTTTTATAAAATATCCTAATCAAAAAAATGGTATAATATATCTTATGAATAATACGCGCGATGATATTTTACACTTAGCCAAGCTGTCCAATTTGCAGCTCACCGATGCCGAAATTTCCGCTCTTCAGCAGGATGTTACCAATATTGTGGGCTATATTTCCCAGCTTGATGAATTAGATACTGCCGGAGTCGAGCCAACCTATCAAGTCTTTGAAATGGAAAATGTTTGGCGTGCCGACGAAATTAAACCTCAGGATGCTACCAGAGAGCAACTTCTCGCACTCGCACCTGATCAAGCTCAAAATATGATTAAAGTACAGAAGGTTCTCTAATGAAAATTGCTGATTTACATACTTCCGCGGTTTCGCTCGTCAAGGAAGCCTTAGAAAAAGCCAAAAAATATGCTGACCACAATATTTTTATTTCACTCAACGAAGAAGAAGCCTTAAAAAAAGCCGCCGAAATCGACCAAAAAATCCAGAATGGCGAATCGGTCGGGCGACTAGCTGGTGTGCCATATGCTCTCAAGGATAACTTCCTGAGTAAGCAGGGAAATACTACGGCCGCTTCCAAGATTCTTTCCAATCTACGTTCGCCAATCGATTCCACTACCGTCGCCAAGCTCGAAGCTGAAGGCGCCATTATGATCGGCCGTACTAATCTTGATGCCTTTGCTCACGGTTCTTCCACGGAAAATTCTTTCTTTGGTCCTACCCATAACGCCAAGGATTTTGAACGTGTCGCCGGTGGCTCCTCTGGAGGCTCCGCCGCCGCTGTCGCTCTTGATATTGTGCCTTTTGCTACAGGTACCGACACTGGTGGTTCGATTCGCCAGCCAGCTTCCTTTAACGGTGTCTATGGTCTGAAGCCTACTTACGGTACGATTTCACGTTATGGTGTTGTGGCGATGGCCTCTAGTACCGACACGATTGGCTTCTTCACTCAGACCTCAGAAGATATGGACCGCTTGATGTCTATCACTAGTGGTCAAGATGAAAAAGATTCCACTACTCTGCCAGATTTTTATAATGAAACCAAGGTCGAGACCGGTGCTAAAAAACGTATCGGTGTGATTAAAGATTTTGATAACGATAACGTCGCCCCAGAAATCCGCGAAGGTCTCAAATCTCAAATCGAAAAACTGAAAGCCGAGGGTCATGAAATTGTCGAACTTTCGATGCCGGTCTTAAAGTATGCTCTTGCGGTTTATTATGTCGTGGTGCCAGCCGAAGTGGCCTCTAATCTCTCGCGTTATGATGGTATTCGCTATGGTTATCGCAGCTCTGAAGCCCACAGTATCGAAGAAGTTTTTGGCCTTAGTCGCAATGATGGCTTCATGCCTGAAAACAAGCGCCGTATCATGATCGGCAACTTCGTTCTAAGTAGTGGCTTCTATGACGCCTATTATCTCAAGGCTCAAAAAGTCCGTACTCTCATTATCAAGGCTTATGAAGAGGCTTTTGAAAAATGTGATTATATTCTCACGCCAGTTTCACCATCTCCAGCCTTCAAATTAGGTGAAAAAATCAATGATCCAGTCGCCATGTATCTTGAAGATGTGATGAGTGTGCCTATTAACCTCGCAGGATTGCCAAGTTTAGCCATTCCAGCCAATCGTGACAAGGATGAGCTTCCAGTCGGCTTACAATTAATCGGCCCACGCCGTAGTGACAAAAACCTCTTGCAGTTCGCCAAGGAGAATTTCTCATGAACTCACCAGTTTTCTTTCTCCTAATTGCGGTTCTAATTGTAGGAATTTTGGTCTTTATCTCAATTTCTCAACTCGGCAACCGTACTCATACTTTTGATAAGGAAGATTACCAAGCCAACTTCCTGCGAATTGAAAATAATCTCTCGCGTGATAACCCCTTGAGTTTTAATTATGCTCTCATTGAAGCCGATAAGCTACTTGATAAGGCGATGATGGAACTCGGCGCCCCGGGCAAGACCATGGGTGAACGCCTGAAGGCTTCTGGTCAACGTTTTTCTGAATTAAATTCCGTCTGGTATGTCCATAAAAAGCGCAATCAAATTGCTCACGAGCAAAACTTTCAGCTCGATTACAATCAAAGTCGTCGCGCTTTAGAAACTTACAAACAAGCATTAAAAGATTTAGGAGCTATCTAATGTCAGAAAATTCAGCTTACGAAATTACTATCGGTATTGAATGTCACGTTCAGCTCGCGACCAAGACGAAGCTTTTTTCCGAAGTCGACAATGATGCTCGCGGCAAGGAGCCTAACTCTTGTGTTTCGCCGGTCGAATATGCTCTTCCGGGTATGTTGCCACGTTTGAATCAGGAAGCCGTGCGTCTCGCTACTCGTGCAGGGCTCGCTCTTAATTCTAATATTAATCTGATTTCACGCTTCGACCGCAAACATTATTTTTACCCAGATTCTCCGAAGGGCTATCAGATTACCCAGATGTATCAGCCAATTATCGGCCCAGGTTTTGTTGAGCTTCCAAATGGCACGAAGATTCGTATTGAACACGCTCACATCGAAGGTGATGCTGGCAAACTTACGCATTTTGATACTTACAGTCTTGTCGACCTTAACCGTGCCGACACTCCGCTGATTGAAATTGTCTCTATGCCAGACATTCATTCGAAGGAAGACGCTCGCGATTATTGTAAAGAGCTTTGGCGCATTTTAACTTTTGCTGGTGTGACTTACGGGGATCTTTATAATGGCAATATGCGTTTTGATGTGAATATTTCACTCGCCAAAAAAGGTAGCACTGAGCTGGGTACGCGTGCTGAAATTAAGAACCTCAACTCTTTCCGTTCGGTTGAAATGGCGGTCGATTACGAATATCACAGGCAGAAAAAATTGCTCGATAATGGCGAAAAAATCGTTCAGGAAACTCGTGGTTGGAATGATAATACCGGCAAAACTACTTCACAGCGCAGTAAGGAAGAAGCTAATGATTATCGCTACATGCCAGAGCCAGATATTCCACCAATTCATTTGACTGAGGAATATGTTGAAGCTGAGCGCGCTAAATTAGTACGCTTACCAGCTGACTATCGCGCCATGCTCCGTGTGGTGATTCCAGAAGAACAACTCGAAATTCTCCTCGACCACCAAAATCTTGTCGAAAGCCTAGCAGAACTAAAGTCCGCCTACGATGCTGATGGTATTGAAAAAGAAATCACTAAGAATGCTATTCAGAAGATTTCTAATCTCTATACCTCGGTGCTTCTCGCAGAGGAAAACAGCAGTCTCCTAAATGATGAGCTTCCGACCACCATGCAGCTTCGCGAACTTGCTGAGATGATTAACAAGAACGAGCTTTCTTCCACTAGTGTCAAAGAAGTCTTCTTGCGCTTCTTCGACCCAAATATGCATCACAAGTCGGCTCGCGAAATCGCTAAGGAACTCAATCTGCTTCAAGAAAACGACCTTGGTGCCTTATCTGATATTGTCGATCAAGTCCTAACTGATCCAGCCTGCGCCCAGGCCGTCGCCGATTTTAAAGCTGGTAGTGAAAAAGTTATCGGCTTCCTCGTTGGACAAGTCATGAAAGCTTCCAAGGGTAAAGCTAATCCAGCCATCGCTCAGAAGCTTTTGCGCGAAAAACTACAATAAAATATAGGCATTAGTCGCCCGTCCTAAAATCCGGCCCCAAAGCCGGGTTTTTTGTCGGCTAAAATTCCACTACCCGATTCTACTTATGCTATAATAAGTAAAAGTTAAGACCACAAGAAAGAAAATATGAAGCTATATAGTAATGAGATTGTTTTTCGTGGTCATCCTGATAAAGTTTGTGACCAAATCAGTGACGCCCTTCTTGATGCCTTCCTTTCTGGTGATTCCAGCTCCCGTTGTGGTATTGAGGTGATGGGCGGTAAAGGTAGGATTTTTATTACCGGTGAAGTGACCTCGGCTACGAAGGTCGATATTGAATCTGTGGTGATGCGAGTCTTAAAAGAGGTCGGTTACATTAATGGTGAGAATGCGGAAAATCTCACTCCTTCTGGTACGCTCGCAGATTTTGAAATCGTTAACAACCTCGGTGTCCAGAGTCAAGATATTGCTCTCGGTACCAACGATGAGGTGGGCGGCGCTGGCGACCAGGGAATGATGTTTGGTTTTGCTTGTGATGACAATGCCGAATATAAGCCAACTGCCATGGTGATTATGCAGGAATTTTCCAAATTCTATGACGAATTACGTCAGAAAGATCCACGCTTTCTCTCGGATGGTAAAACCCAGCTCACTGGTGAGTATGACGACGAGATGCGTCTTTTAAAAATTAAGGACTGGACGATTAGTTATCAAAATACCGAAACTGATCGCGCCGAAACTGACCAAATCCTCATCGATAAGGCACGCGAAATTGCTGGAAAATATAGCGTAGAAGTCGAAAAATTCCTCGTCAACCCGACTGGTAAATTTCTCATCGGTGGTTTTATGGGTGACGCTGGCCTCACCGGGCGCAAAATCGTAGTCGATAGCTATCAATCCTTTGCCCCGGTTGGCGGTGGTGCTTTTTCTGGTAAGGACCCATCCAAGGTAGACCGTTCTGCTGCCTATAAGGCGCGCGAAATCGCTGTAGATTATCTCAAACGTTATAATTTACATTTTTGCGAAGTGCAACTTTCCTACGCTATTGGTATTGCTGAGCCACTTGCAATCTATATCAAGGGTGATGGCAAAAATATCACGCCAGAGTCAGAATTATATGCCGCTTGTACGCCGAAAAATATCATCAAAGATCTGGATCTCTTACATAAAAAATACGAAGATACCGCCAAGTTCGGCCACTTCTAAAAACCAAGAAAATACGAAGACGCCGCTAGTTTAACCATTTTCTAAAAATAAAAAAGAACCTCGTTTTGGGGTTCTTTTTTTAGGTTACACATCGAAATATTAGAGTCTTATTTTAGACCTTGAATAAAACCATAAATACTATAAAATAAAGTTAGAAGCATAAGCACAAAAATCAAAAGGAAAGGTAGTATGTCTAAAATTAAAACATTTTTTAAGAGGCCAGCGCAGGTGTGGCAGCGTATTTTTGGTTTCTTGCCGATTATCTCGCTTGGTGGCATAGCGTTCATTCTTGGCACCTTTGCCATCGCGCCAAATTTTATGAATTTCGCTCATGCAGAAGAAAAACCGGCTCTAAAGCCTAGCGACATTAATCTGTCTATCAGTGTGAATGAAACGTTCCATAAGTTTAATGACGTCTATCTTACTTCGGACGGGGTTGAACATGAAGACCAAAATAATGTTACTTTTAAGCCATTAGTTGAGACAAATAATCCTGCAGGCTATAAGGTTTACTTCTCAGATGTTGATGAAGACACCAATATGCGTAGCGTAGATGCCACTGTGACCGACACAATTCGCTCTGCGGTTCCTTCGGATTTTGAGAATGGCGAACCGAAAAATACCTCAGATAATTACTGGTATTGCGGTATTTTAGAGGTTCCAAAAGGGCCTACGGGAGAAGTGGTGAAAATCAACTCCACTAATAATGACATGTCAATTCCAGCCAGGAGTCAGCAGAAATTAATCGACGAGGTTAAGTATGTAAAACCAAATAACAATCAAAATGGTGTATTCTGTAATATCTCGGTCAATAAGCAATTAGCTCCATCGACCTATGTTGGTAAAATGATTTTTACCACCGTCGCTAATACTAATAATTTGAAGCCAGCCACCTTCAAAGATGGATATTCAACTTTTCGTAGAATCCCAAACAATCGGTGGTTTAAGAACTTTAGATATGCTAAGCCAACTCCAGAAGATTTTTCCACCGAAGTAAAAAATGACGAATCTATTGTCTCAAATATAAAACCAGACTATGTGTATATTAAACCTGGTGTGCCTAGTCCATCCTGTCCTCCTACGATAGGATCGGGACTTGATATGTTTAATCTCACTGCCAATAATACGGATGATGAAGAACCAGTTTTGATTTGGGCTCCTTCCGGTTGTAATAATGATGGTTTGCATTGGTGGTCTCCGTCAGGAACCTTGAAACTTGGTGAAAACTGTTCTAATTTCTTCTCTACGGCTAACGCTCCACGTTTTGATAATCTAGACCTTTCTGGTATTGATGTTTCGAAATGCAAGAACATGGAGTCTATGTTTGAACGAACTGATGAAGGATTTAAGAGAATCAATTTCGGTGATAATCAATTCTCCTCTGAATTAACTAACACCAAGAAGATGTTCAAGGGTAACAGTAAACTGG
The DNA here is from genome assembly GCA_963517385.1 of uncultured Candidatus Saccharibacteria bacterium. Lineage (GTDB taxonomy): Bacteria > Patescibacteriota > Saccharimonadia > Saccharimonadales > Saccharimonadaceae > Nanosyncoccus. The sequence continues at coordinate 32,796 of CAUQEK010000003.1, forward strand.
AAGATATAAGAATTAATTATAATCTTGATTTGACCTATGTTCCTGAGAGCAGCGAGATGTTTGAGGGTGATACAAGTCTATCTGGCTTATATCATAATAACGGTTACTGTGTATTTACCGAATATAATACCTTAAAAACTGATGGCTCTATGGCCAAAGCCATTAGCGGGTATTTTCATCGCACCTATGGTGATAATAATGAATGTATTATTGGCCCTGGACAACCTTCACCTGGCCCATAATTAAAAAAATCAAAAAATCTTAAAGAGAGCCGTGTGCTCTCTTTTTTTCTTCTTGAAATTATGGTAAAATATCCTGAAAGTCTAAAAAACTATTAATTAATAAGGAAATTCATGGCAGAAGCTACACATGATTTATCAAAATTGCGCAATATTGGTATTATTGCACATATTGATGCAGGCAAGACCACGACTTCAGAGGCTATCCTCTACCGTACTGGCTTGAAGCACAAAATCGACCTCGTCAAGGGTGACACCGGTGGTGCTACTACTGACTGGATGGAACAGGAAAAGGAACGTGGTATTACCATTACTTCCGCAGCTGTTACCGCCACTTGGAAAGGTCACAAAATTAACATTATCGATACCCCGGGCCACATCGACTTTACCGCCGAAGTAGAACGCTCTCTTCGCGTGCTCGATGGTGCCGTCACCGTTTTCGATGGTAAGATGGGTGTCGAAGCTCAATCCGAAACTGTTTGGCGCCAAGCTACCAAATATGGTGTGCCACGTCTCTGTTTCATTAACAAGATTAATCAAATCGGTGGTGACTTCTACAAGTCTCTCGATTCTATCCACAAGCGTCTCTCGAAGAATGCTTTCGCTATTCACCTTCCAATTGGTTTCGAAAAAGACATCTGTGGTGTCGTCGACCTTATCGATATGAAGGCCTACACCTACAAGGAATATGCTGACCACGAATTGACGGTTGGTGAAATTCCTGCTGATATGCTTGACAAGGCTAAGAAAGCTCGCGCTCTTCTCGTTGAAGAAGCCGTAGCTGCTGATGAAGATTTGATGAATAAGTACTTCGCCGAAGGTGAAGAAGCTATCACCGAAGCTGAACTTAAAGTAGCTCTTCGTAAGCGTGTACTTGATGGTGACTTCTTCCTCGTGACCGGTGGTGATGGTCGTGGTGTGATCGTTGAAAAAGTTCTCGACCTCTGTGTTGACTACCTCCCTTCACCTCTTGATCGTGATCTCGGTCAAACCGTTGGCACAGATCCAAAAACTGGTGATAAGGTTATCCGTAAGGCTTCTGTCACTGAACCTCTCACTGCTCTTGCATTCAAGATTGCTTCTGACCCATTCGTCGGTAAGCTCGTCTTCGTCCGCGTCTACTCTGGTGTCTTGAAGTCCGGCTCTTACATCTTAAACGCTACTACCGGCAATAAGGAACGTGTCGGTCGTCTAGTCCGTATGTTCGCTGATAAACGTGAAGAAATTTCTGAGGTTGCCGCTGGTGATATTGCCGCTATCGTCGGTCTCAAAGAAACTACCACTGGTACCACTCTCTGTGATCCAGCCCACCCAATTCACCTTGAATCTATCGAGTTCCCAGAACCACCTGTTTCTATCGCTGTTGAGCCTAAGACTAAGGCTGACCAAGAAAAAATGGGTCTTGGTCTTGCTAAGCTCGCCGAAGAAGATCCAACCTTCCGTGTTCACACCGATGAGGAAACCGGTCAAACTATTATTTCTGGTATGGGTGAGCTTCACCTCGAAATCATTATCGACCGCTTGAAGCGGGAACATAACGTGGAAGCTAATACTGGTGCTCCTCAGGTTGCCTACCGTGAAACTATTCGTGGTACTGCCGAAGCTCAAGGTAAGCACATCAAGCAGTCCGGTGGTCGTGGTCAATACGGTGATGTTTGGATTAAGTTTGAGCCAAATGAACCAGGTAAGGGCTTCGAATTCATCGATATGATTAAGGGTGGTGTGGTGCCTCAAGAATACCGCAAGCCAGTCCAACAAGGTGTGGAAGAAACCCTTAATGGTGGTGTGATTGCTGGCTATCCAGTCGTCGATATTAAGGCTACCCTCTATGATGGTTCTTACCACGATGTCGACTCTTCTGAGCTCGCCTTCAAACTCGCTGGTAGCTTGGCTACCCGTGAAGGTATCAAGAAAGCTAAACCAGTGCTCCTTGAGCCATTTATGAAACTTGAAGTTACTACCCCTGAAGAATTCATGGGTGACGTGATTGGTGATATTAACTCTCGCCGTGGCCGTATCGACGCTATGGAAGACATTCAAGGTGGCGCCAAGCTTATTACTGCTTTCGCTCCACTTGCTAACCTCTTCGGTTACACTTCCGATCTCCGCTCGATGAGCCAAGGTCGTGCCGCTTCTTCTATGGAGCTCGCACAATACGAGGAAGTACCACCTAACGTTGCTCAAGAAATCATTGAGAAGCGCAATACTTCTAAGTAATCTCTTAAAAATAACCTCTTCGGAGGTTATTTTTTTGTCTAAGCGTTGTCTAATAATTGCAAAATTAGTAAAATTTTAACATCAAAAAGCCCCGCATTTCTGCGAGGCTCTTTTTTGGAGATTAATTTCGTCTTACAACTACATTTGCATCGATATCCTTAAACAAATCATCGCGATTAAGGTTAGACTCATGTCCAACCAGAGCATTAGTGCGCTCCACTACTCGCTTGATTAAATCCACCGAATCTTCACGCACATAATACAATGCACGGTATTTATCGTTAGACGGATCATAGTTGGGGCTACTTTCGACGAAACGCTTTAACTGCATCTCTGCGTAGAAGGTGGAAAGTTCTGGTGAAAGCAGTAAAACATTGCCATCATTAGAAAAATATGATCCACCCTGATGATCAATATCTGTGAGCTTCATCTTGTGCATCACATGATAAAAATCTTCCGGTCTCGCATCGGTCCTGCCATAGCCAGAATTCGGGAAAAGTCGGTCATCTTTCACATAGTAGACTTCAATGCCATTCACGCCAATACCGTAAAATAGTCCATTTATATGTCGACGCGAATCAATCCTGTAGGGAACCAGACGTTTTTCAAAATCTGCCATGCTGCCAAGATTGTTTACCTGCTTACCCTCCACTCCATAATTAGCATCGAACCGAATCATTAATTTCGGATTAGCTTCGCTAATAAAGGTATAGACATCTATCGCCGGGAAGCTATCGGCTAGTCTAAGATTGAAGCCATTGTCTCTCATATAACCAACCAGGTCGAATTCGCCAAATCTCGTGTAGGTCTTCGGGTCATTCTTCTGGTGGGTCGGGAGCGGCTCAGAGGCTTCTTGTTTGATGCGCCTCAGCATGTACTCCGCCGTAAAAGAAATGGTATCTGGCTCATCCGGCTCAATCGGTTCCATGGGGTCGAGCTTCGTGGTATGAAATTCATCCACTAGATTCTGCACCAGGAACTGCGTATAGTTAATTCCGTCAGCTCCGGTAAAATTCGGTGTGCGCCCGTTCAGATATGGGTCCAAGAATCCCGCATCGGTACCGTCCTTGATATAGGTCGGTATATTCCGATAGTGGTAATAGCTATTCTCTCCGGCATCCGTATTCACCTCGAGCACCGAATTTCCTCTGATACTCTGAGTTAAATGCTTCGGGAAGAGAATTACATTACTTGGCACCATAAAATCCGAGATGTAGCTGCCAGATTGCGACTCAAGCCGATCTCTCAGGTCTTCCACTGCTCTGATATTAAAATCAGAAACCATTTTGAATGTTCCTGGGTGTGACCTACTTGGGTCAGGGTCTTTCAGTGGGGCTAGTCCATAATCATTTCTGGCTGCCCGTCTAGCTTCTAATACGTCAGGCGTGGCATCCCTAATCGGTCCGGTTACTTCGCCGCCACCAAATTCAGAAGCATCCACCGCTGCCGTCAGTTGTGCGTCCATCTCGTATGGATTGTCGGTTTCTTCTTCATGTTTCACTTCCGCCTTCGCGGTAGTTTCTACTTCGGAAGTCTCCGGTATTGCGGTTTTACTCTGGGCGTTACAAGCAACTAAGCCGAGAGCGAGTGACAAAAACAGGAATTGTCTCTTCATCATGCACCTCCATTTTAACGTGCGTAGGTTTAAGTGGCCTAAAAGTTAGCTATATTCTACAATTTTTTGATAAAAAAGTCAATTTTAACATAAATGGATTAATTACTGGCAAAAAGCTGCAAAATATGGTAAAATATGTAAGTTAGTTTTTCAAAAAAATGGAAAAATCAGTAAGTTCTTTAGAAAAGGGGGAAATTGTATGTTTGCAATACTAGTAACGTTGTCGTGCTTTTTGGCTGGTCTATTCTGTCTGGTGCTGAATTATTTTCGCATTATTCTGATTCTACGGATTGATATTTTTATCTGTAGTTGGATTGTGCTGACCTTACTTCCGGCACTCGTGTCTATAATCTATCATGAACGTAAGAAACTTCTAGCGGAAAGAATTGCTAGAATCGATGAAGAAATGGACCAGGGTTGCTATCATTTTCAGTTTGATAGAAGCCCCAAAAACAGAATCCCTAAAATCGCAGACGACGAAGTTGATTTTGATGATTATGGCTGTGGCTGTGAGTGGGATCGTGAACGCCATGATTTAGTCAAAGTTGTACCGGAAGATTAAAACTGCAAATTTAAATTAAAAATCACACCAGCCCATCTGGGCTAATTTTACTACAACATCGAAAAACTAACTGTCAAGGCGTCAATTTGGCGCCTTTTTTCTGGATTTCTCTCTTTACTTATTCTTTAAAATCTATTAATATATAGATATATCTAGCTTCTTGGCTGGTTAATATTAGTGCCAAGGAGAATAATATTAAAGGAGAATAATAAAGAATGGCAAATTTCGACCGTTCCAAGCCACACATTAACGTTGGTACTATGGGTCACGTTGACCACGGTAAGACTACTCTTACTGCTGCTATTACCACCGTACTTGCGAAGCGCCTCCCATCTGATGTTAACAAATCGGTTGCTTACGATCAGATCGACAACGCTCCAGAAGAAAAAGCTCGTGGTATTACCATTGCTACCTCTCACCAGGAGTACGAATCAGAAAAGCGTCACTACGCTCACGTAGATATGCCAGGCCACGCCGACTACATCAAGAACATGATTACCGGTGCTGCTCAAATCGATGGTGCTATCCTCGTAGTTGCTGCTAACGATGGTCCACTTCCACAAACCCGTGAGCACGTACTTCTCGCTCACCAGGTGAACGTACCAAAAATCATCGTCTTCCTCAACAAGATGGATCTTGCTGACCCAGAACTCGTTGAGCTCGTTGAGATGGATGTCCGTGAACTTTTGAACAAGTACGGCTTCGATGGTGACAACGCTCCAATCATCAAGGGTTCTGCTCTTAAGGCTCTTGAAGGCGACACCGAAATGGAAGACCGCATCATGGATCTCGTCCACGCTATGGATGAATACTTTGACATTCCTGAACACGATCTTGACAAACCATTCTTGATGCCAATCGAAGATGTCTTCTCCATCAAGGGTCGTGGTACCGTCGCTACTGGTCGTATCGAACAAGGTGTTGTCAAATTGAACGACGAA
>CAUQEK010000004.1:0-31198 GCA_963517385.1 uncultured Candidatus Saccharibacteria bacterium
TTGATGTCTCTTTTTGTTGGTTAGTGTTGCACTTGAGGTTTTAACTTGGACTTTTCGTTGCTTTTTCGCATATCTGTGTTAAAATAATATTGTCGAATTTAACCGCGAGATTCTATATTTCATGAAAAAAATTACCAAAATTATTACACAAACTTTTACTGGTCTTGGCGCCTTTGCCTGCCTCTTTTCTAGCCGTCTTCTAGCTTCTGCTACTAGTGTCCAAGAAGGCGCAAATGCCGCCCGTGCTGACGGTATGCCTACTGAACTCATCGGTGACAATGGTGTTTTCAGCCGCATCACTAATACCGTATTGCTAATCGTTGGCCTCATCTCGGTTATTATGCTGGTCTACGGTGGCCTTCGCTATATTCTCTCTGGTGGTGATTCTAAAAAGGTTACAGATGCTAAAAACACCATTCTTTACGCCATTATCGGCCTCATTATCTCAATGCTCGCTTATGCCATCGTTCATTTCGTCCTCAACTCCGTAATCGGTGTCGGTACCACCAACTAATTAACGTTCTTTCATTAATACTGCAGCCCACACTTGACCGGCCTGCAGTATTTTTTTCGCCGCCACAAGGGAAGCACCCGTCGTCGTCACATCATCCACCAACATATAGAGTGTCTTATTCTCAATTTCTATCCCTTCCCGAATTTCATACGCTTTCTCCGCCTGCTTCATACGTTCTTTCTTTTCTTTACCCACCTGCACCGTCTTATTTTTCCTCAACAATAAATCTTCATATTCTACCTTCATACCTAATTTTTCTAATCTTTTCTGTAAAAAATTTTCCAGCTCAAAACATAATCTTAAAGTATGATCGAACCCTCTCTCTCGAATATGTTTTCGAATCGTCGGCAAGGGAACTAAAACAATTCGTCTAATCTCTTTTGTCTCAGTCTCTATCTTTTTCAATACGCCACCCGCTACCTCACTCGACTTATCGCTCAGCCCGTCACTAAATCTCATTCTCTTTATTTCATCAAAAATCACCTCTCCCAGTTTCTCCGCCAAAAACTTACCGTAATCACGCCTCCCTTTATATTTAAAATCTCGCACCATCCTCTCAAAACACCCCTCTTTCAATCCTGCTACCAATAATTTTTCAAACCCGTACATATCATTCATTACATAGCCCGGATTGATTATGCTTATATATTTTTTACAACGGTCACAAAAAATCCCGCCTCCTCTCTGGCATCGCACACATCTGTTTGGTAAAACCATGTCTAAAATAAATTTTTCTATTGTAATTTTTACACGATAAAGCTGTTTACTCTTGATTTTTACCATAACCACTCTTATAATAGTTAAGAACAATAGTTAATGTGGAGGAATACAAGCAATGGCTCGTACTAATGACGAAGACATGCTTATGGAAGATGAACTCGCGGCCGCTTTTCTGGATAATGATGGCCTAGACTCTGAACCTGTTTCAGCTCTAGAAGAACAACCGAGTCCACTTCCAGCAGAAGAAGATCCAGAGGCGTGGGAAGAAGAACCTGGTGATTTTCCAGGACAATTAGCAGTGGATGTATACGAAACTGCCGACAAGTTAGTTGTCAAAGCTCGCACCGCAGGTATCTCCAAAGGGGACCTCGATGTTACCATTTCTGACAATATCTTAACCATCTCCGGTGTCCTTAGTGGCGGCGAAGATGAACAAACCACTCGTTGGCACATCCAAGAGTGTTATTGGGGAGAATTTTCTCGTACAATCGCCCTTCCAGTCCAAGTTCGCGAAGACGAAGGTAGCGTAAAAGCAGAATTAAAAGACGGTGTGCTCACCATTTCTTTCGAAAAAGAAAAGACCGAAGCACCTATCCGCATCCCAATCGCATAACTCATTGTCTAAAAATAAATATACCGTGAATTCGGTATATTTTTTTCGAATTCACTAATTTCACTATATGCTGTTTCTTAAATACTGCAAGCATGAGGGAATTAAATATCAATTAAATCTAGCCAAAAATCTAGACTCAAAAAGATATCCGGCAGTTAAAAAAAGACCTCTGGTATTAAGGTCTTTTCTAGAAATTTATCTTAAATTTTTATTCCACTATTCATTACGAAGTTTACGATTGCGTAAGCCAGCATCACTAAGATTACACCGATAATCGAATAGGTAACTACATCTTTTCCGCGTTTGATTTTCGCTGGGTCACCCTGTGCAGTGAGTAACATAAATCCACCATAGATTATCATACCAACCGCAAGAAAACCCATCACTGAAGCAAACACATTAATCAGCATAGCCACATTCGACATTAGTGATTTATCGCCATCAGTTTTTTCCACATTACATTCTGAGAGTGCAGATACTGACTCATTCTCGCGAATTGTTTTATCTGGACAAGTAAAGGCCGAAACTGGCTTCACTAAACTTGCAAGTACTAGGCAAGCTGTAAATAGTAGGGAATAGATGATATTTCTTAAACTATTTTTACTCATGGTGCCGTAGTTGTGGTAGTACTATTTTGTGCTGCTGGTGCACTCATCGTAGTACTTAAGACAAAGTTAATAATCGACCAAGATAATAACGCAATTATCAAACCGATAATACCCCAAGTAATCGAATCTTTACCTTTCTTTATCTTACCTGGATCACCCTGGGCAGTCAGAAAGAGGAAACCACCATAAATCACCACCGCTACCGCGACTACGCCAAGTACACCAATCACAACATTTATAATCTTGTTCGTATCGCTAATTAGGTCGTCACCTTTATGGTCAGGATCAATATTACATGCTGCAATATTAGCTGCACCTGGATTTTTTGATCCCGGAGGACAAATACCACTGGATCCACCAGAACCAGAACCATTAGCGGCACCAGCACTGGAATTGCCTGCCGCTGATTTTGGTGGCTTAGCAAACACCGAGCCACTTAAAGCTCCGCCCGCAAATAATCCAGCTAACATAAATACGGCTAGAAATTTTTTAAAACTCTTTTTCATTTATTCTTTTCTCTAAAATTAAATCTTAAAAATACCCCCTTAGGGGTATTTTATTAATTAACCCTTAAAAACACTGGAAAGGACGAAGTTCACGATTGCGTAAGCAAGCATTGCAACGACAAGACCGATAATTCCGTAGAGAATAGTGTCTTTAGCCTTCTTCACTTTACCTGGGTCACCCGCAGAAGTCGTGTATTGAATACCACCGAAGATAATGAAGGCCACAGCCACGAAGCCAACCACACCAATCACTACGTTAATAATAGTATTAGCTTGTGCCATTAAATCATTCTTATTTGAGTCATTTTTTAATGCAGTACAATCAGCTAAGCTACCACCGCTAGCAGTAGTACCATCAGGACACTTCACCTTACTAGCAGCAAAAGTATTGACGGAGTTACCTAGAACTGCAACTACGCTCGTGCCACCCATTGCCAAAGCTTTTAGTTTATTCGAAATTTTCATATTATTCCTTTAATATTAATTTACCAAAATTATAACATATCTTCTAGAAAAACAGAAACATTTCTCTCTGGAATCAATCTGTAATTATTTCAGATTTCTCGTCACAAACAGCACAATGCCGTAAGCCAAGAAAGCCACCACTAATGCCACCACGGCATAGACCACCATATCTTTACCACGCTTGATTTTCGCTGGATCAGATTGTGCGGTAATATAAGTGAAACCACCGTAAATAATTGAGAATACCGCCAGCATCCCGACTAGTGAAATCACTACATTCACGCCACTCTGCACAATTTCTACTACATCTTTATTTTTCCCGGTAGGCTCATCACAGCCCGCGATTTTCTTCACATCTTCATCTTCAATGTCATCACAAACCCCGTAAAAATTCTCACGCGAAGACTCCGCATATACATGATTAGAAAATACTAAGCTAAATAAAAACCCGAAGCACCCCACAAAGAGCATCAAACTCGTCACTATTTTTTTCATACCTTGCTTCATCTTTGATTCCTATTCTTAACTAATTTACTTATATTTAATTAATTCAATGCGGTTAAAGCAAAATTCGTCACTGCAGCAGCTAGCACCACAATAATCAAACCAATCACTGCAAAAACAATTGTATTTTTTGCCTTTGTCACCTTACCCACGTCCCCATGCGCTGTCGCAAAATTTACTGCCGCAAGCACGATATAAAATACCGCCACTAGACCGATTAAAGCATAAATATAATTCAAAATCGTGGTTAGCGTAAAATTACCTTCTTTATTTGGTAATCTATTTAAACCTTCATTTAGGGAATCAATATTTTCCAAATCTACTGTTGCAAAGTTTTTCATTTCTCTCCTTAGGTTGCACTAATAATTACACTAATAATCGTATTCGTAATTACCGAAGCGAAGATCGTCAAAATCAAACCAATCACCGCACCCTGAATAATATTCTTACCCTTCGCTGCCTTATTTGGGTCACCCTCACTCATTACATAAGAAAGCCCACCATAGATAATAAACCCAGTTGCAGTTAGACCCGCCACCAGGGAAATATCATAAATAATATTCATTACTACTACCCAAACAAAAGGTGCCCAGTTCGTCGTACCACTATCTGAGGTAGCTGGTTTGCCAATCACACATTTATCATTATCATCACGCGTAGCTAAACCCTTATACCAAGGGCGAAATCCCAAGAAAACGTTCGCTTCGCAGCTTTCATCTACGTCACCGTCAATCACTGCACCTACCTGAGTCAAAACTTGTTGACCTGAAGCCCCTAAATCATTCAAGCTTAAGGCACTCACAGAATCACTTGTCGTAAGTCCTAAAAATCCGGCTAATATCAGAGAAAAAACCCCTAAATTCTTCAAAAATTTTACACCTAGCTGTCGATTGACCTTTTTCATACATATATTATATCATGAGTATAGATTTTTCTGCTTTTTATTATTCGGTCGTTTCAGTGGTCAATGTTGACTACATTACCGTTATGTGATATAATAATAAGCATTAATTGAGTTATTTTTTATGAATAAGGGAATCAACCATAGAGGAAAATTCAGCACGGCAATTTTTGTCTTGTTTTTTACCTTGTTTTCTCTTTTTTCTCCATTAACCACCCTAAATACCTACGCCGCCCCAAACAACTCAAACAATTCTTCTAACTCATCTGAAAATTCTTCCCGAGAAACCACTGATTCTGAAAGTAATGATTCCGACGAAACCGAATCTGAAAAAGCTGAAACCAAGAACCAAAATCAAAACCAAACCAATACCTCTAACAACTCTGAGGGAACCACTAATTCCGAAAATCCAGACCCTGAAAAGCAAAACGAACTCAGCTGTTCCGAACAAATTGGTATTCTCTCCTTCATTATTTGTCCGACTACCGGTCTCCTCGCGAAGGGAATCGATGCACTTTATTCTACTATCGAAAATTTCCTCGTTATCAAGCCAATTACCACCGATAATAAATCCCCGATTTACATCATCTGGTCATACGTTCGCAATATCGCTAATATTATTTTCATTATCTTCTTACTTTTGATTGTTTATTCTCAGGTTACTGGCCTGGGTTTTTCTAATTACAATATCAAGAAGATGTTACCAAAGCTCATCATCGCCGCTATTTTGGTTAACTTTAGCTTCTTGATTTGTCAGGTTCTCGTCGATGTTAGTAATATTATTGGTAACGCCCTCAAATCTTTCCTTGAAGGCATCGCCACCACTGCTATTCAAAGCCAACATCCCGAAGCCAAGCTCGACGAATCTCTCAATCTTTATGATATTTTCCTTGCTATTGCTGGAGGCACTTCACTCACCGTTCTCGGTGGTGTTGGTATCGCCACCGCCGTTGCTGCCTCTGGTGGTTTACTTAGCGCCCTCTTTACACTCATCCCAATCGTCCTCGCTGGCTTTATCGCCGTCGTCGTCGGTCTCATTACTATTTCACTCCGTCAAGCCGTAGTAATTCTACTTACCATTACTTCACCAATTATTTTCGCCCTCTATGTCTTACCAAATACCCATAAATACTATCTAAAATGGAAATCAATTTTTGCTCAAATGCTAGTTTTCTTCCCAGCCTTTAGCTTCCTTTTTGGTGTTTCCAAGGTTCTCGGCTACCTCTTTATTTTCAGCTCTGAGACCCCCTTTGGTGTAATTATTGGTATTGCCGTCCAAGTCTTACCAATTATGTTTGCCGTTAAAATGCTCAGTATGTCCAAATCTGTCCTTGGTGATGTCAATCAAGCCCTTAGTGGCGTCAGCGGTAAGCTTAACAAAACTGTTTCTAAAGAATTTTCTACCGCCGCCGAACTTGCCCGTGCTAATTATCAAAAACGCGCCCTCGAAGGTAAAGGTGGCGCCCTCCGCCCAGACATGACTATTAGCCGTATTGCTATGCAAAATCAAGCCTTCCGCGCACACAGAAAAAAACGTAGCGAAGAAGATAAAGACCTCTTACTAACTGAACAACTTTTGGCCCGTCAAAATAACACGCCAATTATTGGTTATCATAAAAACGGCAAGCCAATTTATTCCAAAGCCGATCCAATCAAGAAAAACTCTGAAATGTTGGATGAATATCGCCACCGTGAACTTAAATACCGTACTGAAAATGCTGGTAAGCGTGTCGAAAATTTCATGAGCAACATGGGTGATTACATCGATAAGTATAATTATCAAAACCGGGAATTAAAAGATCTCGCCAAACGCCAGACCCAAAATTTCCTCGAGCAAAAGACTGTCGATCGTGAAATCCATAATAATGATGTTGCTTCCGATAAATTCTATCTCAATAAGATGAAGGAAATTAACGAAAAATACATCGATTCTCACTCTGAAAACAGTGCTAAGCGCTTTAATCTCACCGAAGCTGAAATTGCTAAAAATGATAAAGATTATCAGAGGTATATTGTTCGCGCCGCTGGTACCAGCGCCTGGGATTATGATCCAGCTCTCAATATCAAAAATCCTAAGCATGTCATTGATGCTATCGATAATGTACTGGGTGACATTTCCGTCGATTATGACAGGGAATACCAGGCCAGTCTCAACCGCCGCACTACTTATTACAGTCGTATTCACTCCGGTGTACTTAATAACGACTTTAAGAAAGCCATTAATGACGCCGACTTCGAACGTGTGATTGCCACGATGCGTGTCATGGCTACTCGTGGTGACTATGATAAGGTTCTTGAAGGTATCATAGATCTTTCAGATAACGGCAAAATTATTGCTGGTACTGAAAACGCCAACGTTCTCTTCAAAGAATTAATGGCCTTTAAGGATGCCGACCCAGTCCTTGGTCGCTTTGGTAAGTTCGGTAATATTGAAACCGCTGCCTGGAGTACTGGTAAACGTCAAGATAATCGTATTACCTTCGAGCAGTTTGCTACTGGTAAATTAAAAGACCTCGATGGTGAGGAAAAGACTACGAAATTTAATCTCGCTCAAGCCCTCAAAGGTACTTCTCTCGTTAAAGCCGAACGTACCGTCTTCGGTGAAATTAATAACGTCTCTCAAAAATACGGTGTCGACCTCTTCGATGCTACACTTTCTAATGTTTCCAGTGCCGCTCTTAACTTCCAATCTGGTGGTGACCAGATGTACTCTCTCATTAATATGATCACTGGTCTTGATGCTGCCGACTGGAACAACGCCGATACTCGCGACGATAAGGTTATCGAGCTCACTCAAGATCCTAAGAAGAGTAGTATTCTTGAAACTGGTCTGAAGAAAGCCACTACCTTCCTCTCTAAGCAGAAAGCTGCCAATATTATTTCCATGAAGTCTGATGTCTTTAATGGTATTATGCAGCTCTTCACTGCTAAATCCTTCAAGGATCTCACCGCCGATGAATCTGAAATTCCTACCGATCCAATCGAAAAGCAGAAATACTACGAAGAAAAACTTGCTGAAGCTAAGAATGCTGCCAAAGAAATCTTCGTCAAGCAAATTGAAAGCTCTGATGCTCGTAATGTTATTCTCTCCAGCCAGAAGAGTGGTGCCATTGCTCAAATGGATAACAATGTCCGTGCGCTCGTCTTCTCTGATGAACATGGTAATTTAGCCGAAAAAATTAAGACCATGAAGAATAGTGAAGAAGGCCGTCTCGAACAAGACGCTAAAAAATATAATCACAAAAAATCTTCAAAGTAATCCTCAAATTAACTCTAGCCTTTTATGCTAAAATAGTATTATGGCTACATATAAGGTCCCACAAGACGTTGAGGCAGAGGATAGACTCCTTGGCCCCTTCACTTTTCGTCAATTCGTTTATCTTTTAATTGCCGCGATTGCCGGTGCCTTAGCTGCTGCTCTCTTTCAGATTTTTCCTCTACTTGCGATTTTACCATTACCGGTTATCATTTTCTTTTTAATTCTAGCCCTACCTCTGAAAAAAGATCAGCCGATGGAAACCTATCTTGCTGCCATCGTTAGTTTTTATATGAAACCTAACAAGCGTTTCTGGCGTCCCGGTCAAGGTGAGACCACTATCCAAATCACTGCGCCTAAAATCGTCGAAAAATCTCGCACTCGCGATATCAGTGAGGAAGAAGCCAGTCATCGTCTGAGTTTTCTTTCTAACCTTGTCGATTCCGAAGGTTATGCTATTCGTGGTAATCATAATGGTAATTTTACCGAGAATTTTATCGCCGACACTGAAGATGTGAACGATTTTATGGATGATAGTCAAAACCAAAATCTGATTAATCTTATGCAAAAAGAAAAAGTCGCTCGTCATGCTGAAATTATCAATCAAATGAAAGCCGCTATTAATAATACTGAAAATGCCATAGGCCCTGCCACGATTTCTTCCCATCAAACCACTCTCGGTTCTAATTCATTCAGTCAAAATCAAACTACTATGAGTCAAACCTCATCGAACCAACCTACGCCAAATCCGTTTACCCAAAATCAGACCATTCAAAACACCAATACTCTCGCTAACCGCAACCAATCAATTCTAAATTCTAATTATCAAAACCTCGCCAATAATCAGAATTTTTCCATTAATACCATTAGCAAGGAAGCTAACCGTTATCGCGAAAATCTTGCGCCAAATGCAGCGCCTCAAACTTTCGTCACCCAAACCCCTTACACTCCGAATTTTACTCAGCCACCGACCACCCCTCCTAATATTAATCAAAATCCATTTATTCAACATTAAAGGCGCCTATGAATCAAAATAATTTTAACCAAAACCAAACCAATCCCCAAATGAATCAGGGAACCATGCCGGGATATCCACAGGCTAATAATCCTCAAATGATGAATCCTCAAACTATGGGTTCTATGAGTCAGTTTATTCCACAGTCACCTCAAGCCGCTGCTGCTGCTCCACGTCAAATTGTCGACCCTTCTTCCACTCAATCTACACTACTTTTTTCCGAACTTCGTGACGGTTTAATTATTATGAAAGATGGTTCTTTCCGTGCTGTGGTCGCCTGTAAATCCATCAACTTCGACCTCATGTCTGAACCAGAACGTGAAGGTGTCGAGTATTCTTATAAGGGTTTTATTAACTCACTCAATTTCACCACCCAGATTTTAATCCGTTCTCAACGCATCGATATTGCGCCATACATCGAAAAACTCACTGAAATTCGTAAAAACAACGACAATATGCTACTTGGCGTTTTAATGGATGATTATATTAACTTCATCGACCTACTTTCTCAAGAAGCCAACATTATGGATAAGTCTTTCTTTATCGTGGTGCCATATTTTATCAATAATGACCTTGAAAAAGCCAGCACTCAAACCAAGAATATTTTCAGCAGTTTCTTCGGTGGTAACGACACTAATCTCATTACTAAAATCGACCGCAATACTTACGACAAGGCTACTGCCGAAATCGATAAGCGTGTCGAAACCATTGTTAGTGGTCTCTTCAGTATCGGTGTCAACGCCGTTCGTCTTAATACTAAGGAACTTTCTGAGCTCTTCTATAACTTTAATAATCCTGACACCGCCGTCCGTGAACCGTTTATTGATTTTAATAAAATCGGTACCATTTACACCAAGAAAACTCCTAGTCCATATGATCAAAATCCAAGGCCAAACCCAGAAGCACCAAGGCAATTCAATCCTGGGATGAATCCAGTTCCAACGCAAAACTCCGGTCCAATCCAAAATCCAGCTCCAATGCAAAACCCAATGCAGGCTCCAGGTCACGCATTATCCCAAAACCAAGCCCCAATCAATCAAACTTCAGCTAATCCCACCCCCACCAATTACCCAGGGAATCAAGCAAGATAATTTTTAAATAATTTTATAAACATAATAGAGGAAACACATGGCTAAAAAACTTACCGCTGCCGAAATCGCCGCCCAAAAACAATCGATGGAAGAAGCAGAAATTCAACGCGCGTTTGAGCAGGGTATTACCACCCTTCGCGATTTAATTTCTCCATCTTCTATTGAAATTCAATCCGATCATTTCCGTCTCGGCACCAAATATGGTCGCACTATTTATGTCTATGGTTATCCTCGTACTCTCAGTACCGGCTGGCTCAGTCCTCTTATTAATATCGATGAAGTGCTCGATATCTCTATTTACATCTATCCGGTCGACACCACCGTCGTGATGAAAAATTTGCGTAAAAAAGTCACTCAGCTCGAAGCCGACATTTCACTTAATGCCGAAAAAGGCCGCATTCGTAACCCAGAAACCGATGCTGCCATCCAGGACGCCGAAGAGCTTCGTGACCAATTACAACTTGGTTACGAAAAATTCTTCCGTTTCGGCCTTTATGTTACACTCTGGGCTGATTCACTCGATGAATTAAATTACGTCCAACATAAAATTGAAACCATGTTTGGTCAATTAATGATTTTTTCTAAGGTTGCCACTTCTCAGCAAGAGCAGGGAATGAACACCACTATGCCGATGGCCACCGATCAATTGCAAATTCGTCGCAACATGAATACCAGCGCCATCTCGACTTCCTTCCCATTTACTTCTGCCGACCTCACTCAGGAGCGCGGTATTCTTTATGGTGTCAATATGCATAACCAAGGTTTAGTCATTTTTGACCGTTTCACCCTTGAAAATGCCAACCTTGTGGTCTTTGCTAAATCTGGTGCCGGTAAGTCTTTCGCCGTGAAGCTCGAAGCTATTCGTTCCATGATGATGGGTACCGAAATTGTTATTATCGACCCAGAAAACGAATATCAAAAACTTAGTGACGCCGTCGGTGGATCTTATGTGCGTCTCTCACTTAATTCCGATGTTCGCATTAATCCTTTCGATTTACCAAAAGTTATCGATTCCGAAGATGCTTCTGACGCCTTGCGTGCTAATCTCGTTACTTTGCATGGTCTTTTCCGTCTCATGCTCGGTGGTACCCAAATCGGTCCGAATGGTCAGCCAATTTCTTCACTTTCCGCCAATGAAGAAGCTGATCTTGATCAGGCTCTCATTGATACTTACGCCCGCGCTGGTATTACTTCCGACCCACTCACTCATCAATCCACTCCACCTACCATTATTAATCTTTATGATACTCTCGCCCATATGGGAGGCTCCGGACCACAACTCGCTCAGCGTCTTCGTAAGTACGCCACCGGTACTTTCGCAGGCATCTTTTCTCAGCAATCCAATATCGACATTAATAACCAAATGGTGGTCTTCAACATTCGCGACCTCGAAGATGAACTTCGCCCTGTCGCTATGTACATCGTACTCAACCATATTTGGAATATCGTGCGCGCCAAGCAAAAGCGTCGTATTCTCATCGTGGATGAGGCTTGGCAGCTCATGAAATATGACGACTCCGCCAACTTCCTTTTCTCTCTCGCTAAGCGTGCTCGTAAATATTACCTCGGTCTTACCACTATCACTCAGGACGTCGAAGACTTCATGAGTAATAAAATGGGTCGTGCCATCGTCATGAACTCTTCCATGCAGCTCCTCTTAAAACAATCCGCCGCCGCCGTCGATGTTTTGTCTGATGTTTTCAAACTTACTGAAGAGGAACGTAAGCGTCTTTCCAGTTTTCCAATCGGACACGGTCTTTTCTTTGCTGGACAAAACCACGTTCATATCCAAATCGTCGCTTCTGATACTGAAACTAGTTTAATTTCCACCAACCCAACGCGCTACGATAAAACTAATTAGTCAAACCTCTCAGGATAAAACCTCATCATAATAAAAATAACTCTGAAAAATGAGTTATTTTTTACCTAAAAATCAGTCTAATCCACTCGATTTTTTTCTCAAAATCTCCTATAATATTCTTATGTCAAAGGTCTATTACGGCGAAGATAATATTAAGCCCGATTTTTCCGTGTCGAAAAATTCGGACAATGATTCCGCTGTTTTTAGAAACCAAATCGCGCAGCCGAGTTCTTCTTCCAGCTCCGCTGGATCCAGTCAAAGCGCCCTACAATCTCTCGAAAATTCTAGCGCCGTCGCTAATTCTGAGACCAATTCTTTAGCTAATCTCCGCGATCTTGAGCAAAAATCTTTCTATACCGGCTCCGGTAATTTCCAAAATCAAAACCAACTTTCCGGCAAAGAAAAAGTCAAAAAACTCAAAAAATACGCCCCGCTCATCGGCCTAATAGTCCTACTTTTTGGTGGACTTTTCAGTGTTATTTTCGGTATTTCTAATATTGCCAACCATATTGAAACTCTTATCACTCGCGCCACGGACACTATGTTCGGCACCTATTCCGCCACCTCTCTTCAAATGACTAAGGAATACATGCAGAAAAAGCACGGTAAATTCCCAGACTACCTCAAAGATCGTCTCGCTAAGAATAATATTACCGTAGAGGATGGCGGTAAAGAATATATCCTTAAGTACCGTAATAAAACCATCACCGCCGATAACCTAAAATCAACCTATAATTCTGATATTAATTTTCAAAATGACTTTACTAAATCTAAGCACGGTCGTGGCGCCAATTTTTTTGATCCAGCCGCCATGTTAGCTTTTAAAGGTATTAATGTTAGTCGAAACTTTTATCGTTCATTTAAAAACTCCGATGATAATAAAGCCAACAAGGATTCTCTAAAGAAACTTAATGTTGAACAATTCAAGGATTCTGGCGTAGACGGACGTTATGCTGAGGATCATAAAAAAGAAACCGAAGCCGACGAAAATGGCAATAAAAAAACTGAAACAGAAACTGAAGTCGTAGAAGTTAAAAGTACTGAAACTGATACAGACGCACCTAGTACTAACACTGGTACTAAACCTGATATTGTCGAAACTGAAACCGCCGAATTAAAAACCGCTAATTCGCGCGCTGAAAATTTTGTCAACAAAATGTCAGCCGTTTCTGGTGGTGTACGAAATACTTGTACTGTAATGCGTGTAGCTAATATTATTAGTTTATTAGTAGCCGCCCATAGTATTATCACTAGTGCATCTAGAAGTTTTCGTGACCTTGAGCCATATAGTAAAACCAGGGCTGGCAATGGTACCGAATCTCCTATGAATTCAGTCCAAGAAGAAAAATCGGTTAGCCAAAAAAACACTTACATAAATCCTGATACTGGCATAGAAACCCCTATCGAAGGCGCACAATTACAAGCCCAAGGCGCTTACGCTGTTCTTGCCGGCTCCACTGCGATGCTTAGCCAAACCAAACATTATGCCATTGAGAACATTTTTAACTCAGTCAAAATGGGTATTGCTACTTCTACCGCTGCCAATACCGGCTGCGCCATAGCGAATTTCGCCGCTTCCGTAGTCGACTTTGCTTCTGACACCGTTGCTGCCATTACCGCCATTCCGACCGGCGGCGCCAGTCTTGCTGTCGGAACCGTACTTAAAAAGTTTGCCGTAAATACCGCTATTAGTCTAGGTGTATCAGCAATTATTTCTTCAGGATTATCCGTGCTTATTCCTTATGTGGCTAAAACTATTATGAGCAATCCTGAACTTATTATGAAAGGTATTCCAGCTGGGGAAGAACTCATTAAAGGATCGTCACTTTCCGCCGGGTTTATGGCCATGTCTACGATTGGTTTAGGTATCGCTTCAAAAAAGACTGCTCAGGCTTATAGTCAAGAATTAGTCCTTGCCGCCAACGAAGAAGCTAAATTAGACCGCTATAATCACAGTCCATTTGATGCATCCAATTCAAACACTTTTCTTGGTAATCTCGCCACCAAATTTAGCTACCTACATTTTAATAATAATTTTCTAAAAACTCTTTCGACTTTTTCTTCTAGTACTTCTAGAAGTGCCAGCACATTATCCGATATTGCTTCCGCAAAAACCTTTGCCTCATCGACCCAAGTAGTTAGTACTGTCTATGACTCTAATAAAGATGCTAAAAATTTCTATGATCAACAACAAGATCCTAAGGTTTGTGAACGTCTCAGTAGTATCGGTGGTGCCTGTAATATGTATGGCGCCCATATTACCGCCTCTGACCCAAGTCTAAAAAATCTCGATGAAAATGACTCCACCTATCAAAGCATTCTTTCCGAAAACACCTCTAAGAAAGACGGTAAAAGAACCGTAAAAGAAGATTCTATCCTAGATAAAAAAATCAAATATTGCGATAATCGTAAATCTCCTTTTGGTGTATTTGATCAAAATATTTTGGACGCCGAATCACCTGTTAGTACCAACCCAGTTATTGATTCCATTCCAGTCATTGGTAGCTTCCTTGGTATGATTAATTCTGGTTATCAAGCGTTATTACCAGAAGCTAAAAACTGGGCAACTGGCAAAAACTGTGTGATGGACGAAAGTAATCCAATGTATCAAAAAATTCGTTATCTCCAAAAATACACCGAACGTAATCGTATCTGTACTCAAACTAAATGTGAAGATAATTTAGATAGCACTGGAAATCTCCAAGATCCAATTCTTGCGGTTGCCGAAAAATACCAAAAGAAACAGCAATCCGATAAAAGCCTATCCGGACAACTAGCCGTTTATTCTGGTCTTAGAAAATCCGATGCAGAGTTCGGTCTCGCGGTTATAGATTATTATAAATATCTTGCCGACCATCAACCACCGGAAACCATTGCCGATATTCTCATGAAACCAGTTAAATCTTTCATTACTGGCGAATCACTCTACCAAAAAACCCTCGCATCCCAAATCACCTATCTCAAGCAAGATATCGATTCTAAATCCAATCAAGAAAAGGGTACTAAATATAGTCTCGATTATAAGTTCCGTTTCCAAACTTCTCTCGTTTAATGCTATAATTAAATCACATGAATAAGGTCAAAAATCTTTCCGAAATTCTTAAAAACTTCTTTTTGAACCCACGTTTTTTAGTTTCGTTTTTCATTCTTTTCATCTTTACTATCATTAACGCCACTTATGTTCATGCCGATATTGACGAATCTACCCTAGACTTCTATGATGCAAATGGGATTTTCTACTATGATGGTAAAGCCAGTAATTGTGTTTCCTCCACGCCTCTAGATTTATCCGGTAATAAATTATATAACGGTGACCCAGTCTTAACCGAGGGTCAATTAGCTCTAATTGAAAAAAATAAACCAGTTTACGAACAATCCGCCGCCAAATACAATCTTCCTTGGCAAATGTTTGCGGTAATCCACAATATGGAAACCAGTCTAAATGGTACTAGAAACCCAGATAATCATCAAGGTATCTATCAATTTTATGAAGCTCGTAATACTAATCGTTATCCACCTGGCCCGGTCACCTTAGAAGAATTCCAAAAGCAAACCGACGAACTTGCCCAACAAATTCTCTCTGATTATGGCAAGGGTCTTGATTTAACCACCGATGATGGAGTTAAGGCTATGTGGTTCAAGTATAATGGTCGCGCCAAAATATATGTTAATCAAGGCCGAGATCTAGGATTTAATGATACACAAGCTAGTCAACTTGGTGAAGGTTCTCCATATGTCATGAATCTAGCTGACGCCAATCGTGATTCTCGTAATAATAAAAATTGGCTTGAATGTAAAAAGGATAAATGTACAGTTATTGGTCCAGCCTCGATTCGCGCCGGAACTTTTATTCAATACAAAGCACTCGGTGGTGGTGGATCGTTTACTTCATCCGGAATAAGCTGTGGCACCGCTTCAGCCGAAACCGGTAATCTCATTGTCGATACCGCAATAAGTTTTTCATGGCCAGAAGGTCAAGAAGCTGAAGCAGTAAAACTAAACATGGTAGATAAATATGAGGAAGCACTTAAGATAGCCAATACTGGACATCATGTCTATCATGGTGCTTCTTGTGATGTTTTTGTGGCTACCGTTATGCGTTATACTAAATTAGATCCTGACTTTGTTTGTTGTGGTATGAGCGCGGGGACAGGAAGAGCAACGGGTAAATATGTAGAAGGAAACCCTTCAAAATATCAACCAGTTCCAGAATTCGATGGTACAAACTGGAATGTATTGCAGAATGGCGATATAGTAATGAACCATCAACACATAGCAATATTTTTTAAAACAAAAGATGGTGTTGGTAAATTAGCACATGCTTCAAAGGGTGAAATAGTTAGTAAAACTCCACGAATTACTGGCACTTATAATTATGGATTTAAAGCATATCGCTTTATTGGTGGCAATATTTCCACAAATCAAACCAACTCTACTAATCAAAAACCTACAAATAATACTACAAATAATACAACAAATACACCTACAACGGAGTAATTAAAAATGTGGATTAATAAGATTAGTCAATTAAAAAAATATCAAAAAATATTGGTCTTTTTGATTCCATCTATTATATTATTAATAATTTTTTCAACTATTAGTTATTTTTCTATTAATTCGGCAAAAATTGAAATTCTTGTTGAACCAAAAAATGCAGAACTATTTATCGAAGGAAAGAAATATCCAAATAGAGGTAATTTTCATACTACTCCCGGTAAGAAAGAAGTCATAATTAAAGCTCCTGGTTTTAAAGAATATAAAAAAGATTTATTTTTTACAGCAAATGAAAGTACTTTTATTTACGAAATGCTTGAACCCGATGAATCTAATCAGGATTATTTTTCGAAAAATCCAGATGCTGCTAATTTATATGAAGAAATCTATGAAGAGAAACTTTCCAAAGAAATAGATCAATATAATAAAGACCCTATTTTTGATGCCACTCCAGTTCGAAATTTTAAGCTTGGTTTTTCCGCCTCTGCTTCTCGTGACGAAAAAGATTTTAATAAAATTACCTTAACTATTGATTTAATGACTTGCCGCGACAATCAAGTAGAAAATCTGAAAAAAGTCGCCGAAAGTTATTTTAAACAAAAGGGAATTAATCTTTCTAAATACAACGTAAAATACACAAATTGTGAAAATGTCGATCAACCACACGAACGTGTAATTAAAACACCGTATTAATTCTGTAGCTTATTTTTCCACCTCTTATTCCACAGAGGTCAATATCACCTGATGATTTTTAAACTTTTCCACCAAGGCGGTTTGTCGCCCCTTATCTAATTCCGAAAAAACATCATCAAGTAAAATTACCGGTTTTTTGCGCGTTTCGGTTTCAATTAATTCCGCCTCATTAAACTTCAGTGCTAAAATAATCGACCGCGTTTCACCTCGACTCGCCGTTCCGTCCGCGAGCACGCCATTGAACTTAAATAAAAAATCATCCCGATGTACCCCAAACTTCGTAGCACCCCGCATTAAATCTATGCGAAATTCCGCATCTAAGCGCTTGTAATAGTCATTTTGACTTAATCCGCATAAAGAGTCGTAATAAATCTCAATCTCATCCTCATTTTGCGCAATCGAACGATAAAGCGCCGTCATTTTTTCATTTATTCGCCCGATATAACGCTGTCTAGTTTGATTAATCGCCGTACCATATTTACTCAGCATAATATTCAGCGAAAAAAACACACTTTCACTCTCCAGGCCGAATTCTTGCTCCGAAATCGCGATTTTTTTTAATAAATCATTTCGTTGTTTCAAAGTTTTTTCATACATCAATAAATTATGATGATAATTCAAATCAAATTCTTCTAAAATTCGATCAAAATAATTTCGTCGTTTCGTCGGGCTTGTGGAAATCAGGTGCATGTCTTCCGGCAAAAAGAGAATTACTGGGTATTTATCCTTCTTTGGCAACCTCGCACTTTTTTTATCTTGCACTAAAAATTGTTTTTTGTTTCCATCGAAAGTCGCCACGATTTTTTCGCCGTCCGTTTTACCTAGTTCAATCCGATAAAACTCACTCTCTCGGTTCAAAATTTCCTTATCTGTCGCCTTAAAAGATTTTCCACGCAACACCAAATAAATCGCTTCAATCACCGAAGTTTTCCCGATGCCGTTCGCCCCCAAAATCAGCGTCGTATCTGGTTTAATTTTTAAATAATATTCCTTATGGATCCGAAAATTATTTAACTTAATATAATCAAGAAGCATCTTTCATTAGCTCTTCAAAGGCATAATAATATGTGTGTAATCAAAACTATTTTTATTCTGAATTAATACTGGTGAAAGTTTCCCAGAAATGCCAAATTTTAGCTCCTCTTCATCTAACACTAATAAAACATCATTTAAATATTTAGAATTTAAGACCACTTTAGCGTCATTCGAAATTTCCGCCTCAATTTCCGATTTATTCTCACCAAATTCGTTTAAAACTGAAGAAACTACGAAGATTTGCTCATCCTTTTTCGATTCACAGACAATCGATCCACTTGTCGCGCGCGAAAATAACGCCGCAAGTTTTACACCACGTAATAATTCCGCCTTATTCAGTAAAATTTCCACCTGGGATTTTTCTGGAATTAGTTTACGATAATCTGGAAAAGCTCCATCGATTAATTTTGAAATAATTTCAATTTCACCTAGACGAAAACGTACTTGAAATTCATCGAATAAAATTTCGATATTCTCCATATTATCCGAAATTGCCCCGAGCACATCTACGATACACTGCACTGGTACAATTGCCTTAATCTCGCTCTCGATTTTATTAATCAACTTCTTTTCCGCTAAACGATAACCGTCGGTAGCTGCCACATATAGTCCACCCTCGAAACTATTAAAGTAAATTCCCGTTAATGTCGGACGCGTCGTGTCTGATGAGCAGGCAATTTTTACTGCATTCATCCCCAAACGAAAATCATCAATCCCCATCTGGAAGGAAATTGCTGATTTTTCATCAAACTCTGGTAATTCCGGAAAATCTTCCGCCGCATTTCCATTAAATACCGATTTATATTTTCCTTCACTAACCGTTAATTTTTCCTGATTCACCTGAATTTTCACTTCACCTTTTGGTAAATTACTTACAAAATCCGCTAAAAGTTTGGCTGGTACGGTAATTTTTCCATCTTTGGCTAAAGTAGTCGGCAAGTAATAATTAATTGCCATATCTAAATTGGTTGTCACTAAAGTTACTTTATTATCTTTAGCTTCCATTAAAACATTATTCAGAATCGGTAAAGTCGTACGACTTCCTCCTGTAATTCGACTGACAATACTTAATGCTTTGGCTAACTTACTTTGTTCAACATTGATTTCCATAACTCTCCTTTCTTATATATTTATTAGTAGTATTAGTAGGCTATGTGTAAAAGTTGAAAACTGATCCTTTTATAGGGGTAATTTTTAAAATTTGCTTGTGTAAAACTGTGGGAAAAACTTGGAAAACTTTATGGAAAACTCGATTTTGTTTTCCACTCACTGTGTAAAACCTGGACTTTTCCTCAAACCAAACTGACTTTTTAGCAACCTTTTCCATTTTATTCCACATTGTTTTTCACCACTTTTCCACAATTACTTAAATGATGCCATTATTTAATAGATCACGAATTTCATTTAGCTGATCACGTAGTACAAAATCTGTCTTCGTGTCAGTCTCAATCTTTTTAATTCCATGCATCGCCGTCGTATGATCTTTTAGACCTACTTCGTTGGCGATTTTCGTTGTACTCATCTGTAAATCACGCGACATAATAAACATGGCGATCTGTCTCGCGGTTTTGATATGTGCCACCCGGCTGCGCCCACAGATTTCTTCTGGAGAAATATTAAAGAAATTTGCCACCGTTTCAATTACCGTGCTTGGTGAAAATACTTTCGAGCGCGTCGTATTGCCGACCACCCCCACCATCCCCTCGTTAATTACCATTAGTGGGGAAATACACTTCACGTCCGCCATCGCGATGACCTTACTATACATACTTTCTAGGTCGCGAATATTAGTTTCTACACTTTTTGCAATATATTCAATTGCTTTATCTTCAATTTCCACGCCATTAAATTCTGCCTTTGCGTGTAAAATCGCACAGCGATCCTCAAAAGAAGGGAATTGAATATCGTAAGCTCCAGTCTGCGTCAGACGTGAAGCTAGTCGTTCATCTACTGTCTTTAATTGGCTTGGTAAACGGTCGGAAGTGATAATCACTTGGCGATTTAATTGTTGCATGTCATTAAAAATATTGAAAAATTCTTCCTGACTTTTTTCCTTACCCACGATAAATTGAAAATCATCCACAATCAAAACATCAAGTTCCGAAAAACGTCGACGAAAATCATCCATCTTACCATTACGCACCGATTGAATAAAATCATTATAGAAATGGTTAATTGGGATATATAAAATCTTAAATTCTGGGTGTCTTCTTGCTAGTTCATTTCCGATAGCTTCCACTAAGTGAGTTTTTCCCAGACCTGCTCCACCGTAAAGGAAGAAGGGGTTATATTTCATTCCTGGGTTTTCAATAATATTTTTCGCCACCGAAACTGCGAGGTCGTTATTTGTACCAATAATGAAATTATCCATGGTGAATTTTTCACTTAGACCGGTCCGATTTTGACTGCGCGCATTCAAAGAAGAATGTCTTTCCAAATCAATCCGTTGCACCGTCCCCACGCGATCCGAAAGATTCTTAAAATTGCTTCCCCGAGAATTCGTAGTTTCGCGAGACTTATTGTTTTTGTTAGTTGCAATTATATATTCAGTGGTTAAAACTTCTACGCTATTATTTTTTAGAGCCGCTCGAATATCGGCATCAAATTTTTTACAGATATTAGTCTGCATAAAAGTGTTCGGTACACTAATTTGGATATGGCCATCCTTATTGGAAATTAAGGAGGTGTTCGAATCTTTAAAGAATGTCAAGTAATGTGATTCTGGCAGTTTCTTTTCTAATTCAGCAAGCACATTATTCCACACATCAAACACCGACGCTACCTCCACATTAACTAACCTTGATTACCTCTATTATAACAGACCTTCAGACTTTTCCACAGGTTTTAAAAAAATATTTTTTATTATATAGTTATACAAAAATTAACAGGGAAGGAGTTTTCCACAATTTTCACCTAATAGATATACCCATGTGGAAAACTTATTGAAAAAAGTGGAAAACTAAGGTATAATTATACAAAGTTTACAAATCAGATAAAACTCTGTAATATAGTTTTATTAGTTTTAAGGAAAAATAATGCCAAAGCGTACATATCAACCACACAAGCGCCAACGCAAGCAAGAACATGGTTTCATGAAGCGTAACGCGACCAAGAACGGTCAAAAGGTACTCAAGCGTCGTCGCATTAAAGGCCGCGCTCGTTTAACTTACTAAAAAATTCACCAGCTAGTCTGGTGTTTTTTTTATTGGAAATCACAAAAACCTCTTATGCTATAATTATTTTAGTGAAAACTTATATTAATGTCTTTAAAACCGTGATGCGGATTGCTCCTGGCAGACGTCTGCAAGTTTTTCAATTAATCCTCAGTTACACGATTAGTAATATTATTAAACTTCTTCCACCACTCGCTACTGCTGGTATTATTTCCGTAGTTACGCGGGCTTCTAATTTTAATGCCATCTGGTTTTATGTGATTCTATTTATTCTCTTTACTATTCTTTATTATTCGGTGAATTCCTGGAGTTATTATCTGGAAACTGGCTTAGTTCGCTATTATTATTCCACCACCCAGCATCTTTTGTTTAATCATATTGCGAAAAATCCTCTGATTCTTGAGTCGATTTCTAAGGGTCGCATCACCGATACTTTTACTGAGGACGTTAGTTATATGTATAGCACCGTGCGCTCTGGAGTTTATGCCTTAACTAGTTTTTTCCAGCTCTTTTTGATTTTTCTCATTTTTAGTGCTAATAATATTTTTCTCGGTCTCCTCGCTCTTGTCGTGGATGCTATTTATATTTATTTAATGAATCAAAATTCCAAAGCCGCCGCCGTGCGTTTTGATGGTATTCGTAAGAGCCAGGATAAAAACTGGGATCTACTTTTTCAGATTCTCAATAATTTGAAGCAAATCACCAGTCTCAGTCTCATGCCGAGTCTCACTTCTAAAATTGTTTCAAATAATGAAGTCTTTGATATTCAAAATTCCAAACGTTATAAAATTCTCAGCACTCGTTATTGTAAAATTCCGCTAATTACTCAGATCGGTAAAATCTCTATCTATGTTTTTCTTGGCTACCTGGTTTTTAATAATCAATTAACTATCGATAAGCTCGTGCTTCTCGTTGGTTATTATGAAATGGTTATCCGAAATACTGATAGTGTACTCGAAGAACTTCTAAACTTAAGTAATTACAGTATTCGTATTAAGCGTATCGATAATATTTTGAAATTTAAGAGTGATAATCAAATCGATTATGGTGATCTTGATAATGACTATATCGATGGCGAGGTGGTTTTTGATCACGTCACCTTTAAATTAAAAAATAAGAAAATTCTTGATAATATTTCTTTCCGTGCTCGCCCTAATGAAATTACTACCATCGTTGGCCGTCCAGGTTCTGGTAAAACTACCATTATTAACTTGCTTTATCGTCTCTACGCCGTGAATTCCGGCAAAATTCTTATCGATAATGAGTCAATTTATCATTATTCGAAAAAAGTCTATGCCTCGAATATTTCTGGTGTTTTTCAAAATCCTTTCGTTTTTTCTGCCTCAATTCGCGAAAATCTGAATATTATTAATCCCAATATTAAGGAGCAAAATAAGGCCCTGAAGCGTGCGCGAATTTATCAAAAAATCACTAGCTTAAAAAATCAGTTTAATACCAAGATTGATCTTGAATCGAAAGTTTTAAGTGATGGTGATCTTCAGAAACTCGCCATTGCTCGCGCCCTTCTAACTAATGCAGAAATTTTGATTTTTGACGAAGTGACCTCTCATGCTGATCCTGAGACGATTAAGGATATTGTAGAAATTCTCGAAGATTTGAAGCAGGACCACACAATTATTATCGTCACGCATCGTCCTGAGATGATGAAAATTGCTGATCAAGTGATTGTTTTGAAGGAAGGGAAGATTATTTCTAAGGGTAAAAATAAAGATGTGCTTTCGAAATCCGCCCTTTATCGTACGCTTCGCACTGCTACTTTTGTCGAAAATTCTGATAATGAGAAAGAATTCGAAAAAAGCGATCGCTCCTCTGATATTATTCCGCTCGATTCCATCTCTAATTCTATGATAAAATAAATTAATGTTAGCCAGTAAATACCGTTTTCATTCCAGAGGTGGCGTTAAATATACCTATCAAAAGGGAAAGACTATTCGTACTCCGAAGTTCTCCCTCGTTTTTGCACCGAATCAACGTGGAAAACAACGTTTTGCTGTAGTTATTTCGAAAAAAGTTATTAAATCTGCCGTCGGTCGTAACCGTGTGCGCCGCCGTGTTTATGAGGCGATTCGTTTGAATCTTGCTCAAATCCCAGAATCAAACGATTACATTTTTATCGTCTTTTCCAAAGATTTTAAAACCATGGATTTTGCTGAAATCGAAAAATTAGTCTTGAAGCTCACCGAACAGGCGAAGATTGCCAAGAAATAAAATATCTTTCATGATATAATTAATCAAATGTTTGAGTTAATTGATTTTTTAATTGTTAATCCTATTATTAATATCCTTTTTGTAGTTTATAACTACATCGGCGATTTTGGTCTCGCTGTGATTATTTTTACCGTTGTAATTAAGCTTGCTACCTGGCCCCTAGTCAAAAAGCAATATCACCAGACTAAACTGATGAAAAAGATTCAGCCAGAACTCGTCGAAATTCGCAAGCGTGCCAATGGTAATAAACAGCTCGAATCTTTCGAGATGATGAATCTTTATAAGAAGCACAATATTAAGCCGATGGCTTCGATTTGGTCACTTCTGATTCAGTTACCAATTTTCTTTGCACTATTTTTCGCTGTCCGCGTGATGGTTTTACCATCTACCTCTGATAATGTAGAAAAACGTGCCTATCCAGTAGTCGCTAAACTGGAACGTATTGATGAGGTGATTGAACTTCAAAAATCTTTCCTCGAAAATACTAGTGAAAAATCCTATGATTTTAAGCCTCAGCTCTTCGGCACTATTGATCTTTCTACTCGTGCAGACCTGAAGACTAAGAGCGGTCTCTTCGTTATGGCGCTAGTCCTACTTGTCGCTGTGACTAGTTATTATATGGCTAATATGCAAATTGCTCGTTCCGGTAAGAAAAAGCAGGGTACCTGGAAAAAAATGATGGAAGACGCTAAGGCTGGCAAGGATCCAAATCAGGCTGATATTAATGATATGGTTTCCAAGCAAATGAGTTTCATGATGCCTTTAATGATGCTATTCTTTACCATGAATCTCCCGGGCGCTCTCGTACTCTATTATTTCTTATCCAATCTCATCTCAGTGATTCAACAAAAAATTGTTTTTGCTCATGTCGATGACGAAATGGATGATAATACTGATCGCGCGATTCTTCGTGAATTAAAATCTGCCAATAAGAAGCTCCAAGAGGCAGAAATTATTGAAAATAAGAAAACTGGTACTAAAATCACTCGTATTAAAGCCCGTGATTCCAAAACTACTCAAAATAAACAAAAACATCAAAACTCATCCCTAGATTCAAAAAGCTAGGAGAAGGAGTTTTTATGAATCGTGATGAATCGGTTCGCTTTGCTACAAAATATCTCGAAGATCTATTATCTTTCTTCGGAATTAACGTTGCTGTCTGGTCGACTATTGATGACCAAGTTATTCAATTAAGTGTTCCTAGTACCAGC
The DNA here is from genome assembly GCA_963517385.1 of uncultured Candidatus Saccharibacteria bacterium. Taxonomy (GTDB): domain Bacteria; phylum Patescibacteriota; class Saccharimonadia; order Saccharimonadales; family Saccharimonadaceae; genus Nanosyncoccus. Next base: position 24,890 of record CAUQEK010000004.1, read on the forward strand.
TTAAATTCACTTTTAATTGGTAAAAATGCTGGTAATCTGCGCGCCTTGCAACATATTGTTTCGATGGGTCTCACTATGAAAAATGCCGAAATTACTCGCGTCAATATCGATATTGCCGATTATAAACACCAACGTATGGAGCGCATTGAAAAGAAAGCCGAAGGTTGGATTAATAAGGTTCGTCAGACTGGAGAATCCATCACTCTCGAACTTAATGCCGCTGATCGCCGTGTTGTCCACAAATTAGCCGAAGATTATTCTGATATCTATACCCACTCGGAAGGGGAAGGACGCGAGCGTCATTTAATTATTTCGAAGAAGAATCTTGATTAATCTAGATTAAACTTCTAAAATACTATCACTAAGAAGTGGTAGTATTTTTTTATTAAAAAGAGACCTTATGTGGCCTCTTTTTAGTAATATTATTTTTGGGCTTTGGACTTTGGGCTTCGCATTTTTATCCTCGCAAATCCTAGTTCGTGCTTTTCTTGGTAGTTTCTTTACCACGAATAATCACGAAGTCATAACCATGGCTTTTAATACCTTGTGGTAGCTCAGATTTATCTTTTACTTCAACCTTGTAGTAATCTGTTAAACCTTTCTTTGCCACTGGTTTTTCACCGATTTGATAAATCGTTATATCTTGATAATCTGAAGTTGGCGTATTATCCGTCTCAATATTCTTAAAGCCCACTTTTTCTAGTTCTAGCTTCTCATCACTGGCCGCGCCGCGCTCACCAGAACCATTCAAGACTAGGAGTCTAGCCGTCGCCACGCTATCTACGTTCTCTGTAATAGCTTTCTGGATATATTGATGAATTTTTGTGTAGTTATTTAATCCTGCCGCTGGAATCACATAGGAAATATTAATGCCTTGCACTGGATAGCTAGCATTTGTGACGTAAGTTGTGCCATCTGGTAGGTTAGCTAACGGGAGAGTCTTCATATTTTCTGAATTAAACTGAGAAAGTAAGTGCGCACCAGTCTTCATTTCATCGACCTTAATATTGGTACGAATATTATCACCTAGTGCATTTACTAGGGCGATCATAGCTGGAATATCCATACCTTTTTTCACGATTTTTTCTTTCACAGCGGTCAAAATACGTTGTTGATTTTCACCACGTGCGAAGTCTCCACCCGCTACTCCGTGACGAGCGCGTGCTAAAGCTAAAGCTTTTTCACCGTTCAAGGTGGTTGGTGTATTTTTCTTAATTACGATATTGGTCCAGCCATAATCAGTAATATCTTCATCAAAAGTCACTTCGATACCACCTAATGCATCAACGATTTGGATTAGTGAACCCCAGTTCAAATGAATATAATATTGATTCTTCAATCCGGTCACGGTTTCTAGCACATTCATTACCGCTTGCGCACCAGCTTCTTCGTTTTTACCATTATTACTGGCACAGGTGTAAACTTCATTAATTTTACCCGCATAGCAAGCTTCACGACCGACTTTCAAATCGCGCGGAATACTAATCATATCGGCATTCTTCGATTCTTGATTTAAGGTTACTTCCATTAGGGAATCGGTAAGTTGCGCACCATCGTGTACACCTCGCCCTTCGTTACCACTCATATCGTAGCCAGAGGTACCAAAAACCGCAATATTAGTCTGTCCGTTCGCGTCAGCCTTGAGTGGTGTGTATTTTTCACTTACTATAGTACTAACAAAATCGAATAGGTTGGACTTACCACCGGTAATTTTACTAATTATTTGATTACCGTAAAAATAGCCAACACCGCCCACCACTAATAAGAAAACTAAAAAGAAACAAAGTTTTTTGTGTCGGAAGATGAAAGGTTTCTTTTTAGGTTTTTTATCCTTATTAATCTCTTCATCAATTTCTTCTGAATTGATATCCATTTCATCGTCGTCATCTAGAGAACCACGTTTCTCATCGCGGTCCAAACCAAACTCATTTTGATCACGATTTTTTTCGAGATTAAAAGCTGAAATTGGTTCCAAAAAATCGTCGTAATTTTCCGTCTCGGCAAAATCATTCAAGCCAGCTTCCGGTCTCTCTGTTATAGTTTCTACTTTCGCAATCTTATTTTTATTACGTTTTTCACGTTGGATCTTTTCGATTTCTAGTGGGTCAAGTAATTGTTTTCTCGGCAAAGGGTTCGTCATATTTTTTTTGAAGACCGGGGCGGCACTCTTAGAATTCTGGGGGACCACCTTGCTACGTCTCGGGGCTAAACCATCAATATAAGCGCTCTTCATTATTTGTCTCCCATCCTTAAGTTTTTATTTACGAAAAATAAATCAATAAACAAAATACTCTGTAAAAATCTAATTTTATTTATCCTCATCTAATATATAATTATATCAAATATGCGTTACAAATTAACTAAAAAACAAAAGCGTTTAATGGATTTTCTTGCCGAATTCATTGCCGAGCATGACCACTCACCATCCTATCGCGAAATCGCCTCTGGCCTAGGATTGAAGAGTCCTGCTTCCGTCGCTGAACATATCGATAATTTAGTTGCCTTAGGTTTCTTGAAACGTGAGGAAGGTTCTGCGCGTTCACTAGTAATTATCGACCGCTCCTTTCCGGAAACTACGGAATTATTTAAGCAACGCCTCGAGTTTGCTACCGATGAGGAATCTGAAATACTTCATCAAGCGGCCGAAATTCTTGGCCTAGAACTCGAATCAGAAAATCTTTAAATCTTAAAAATACTTCAAACTCTGGAGTATTTTTTGTAGCCTAAACATTAGTTATATTTTTAAAAACATATAACACATCTCTGTTAAAATACTAAATCCGAACAAAACCAAACATTAAAACCGAACAAGATTTTATTAAACCAAACACCAGTGTGGAAAAGTTAAAATGCTTGTGTAAAACCGTAGAAAACAAAACCGAACAAGAAAAATAACTTAAAATATAAAATATAATATTTGTCAATGTGAATATGTGGAAAACTCGGAAAACTCCACATCAAAAGCCAAAAACCCTCATCTCTTTTTGTGGTAAAATTAAGCAAAGGAGGTTGATGAATTTTTCTGAACTGAAAGCTAAGCTTAGTAAGTCTGCGTCATCTATTTTTGGCGGAGCGGAAGAAACTCAACCTATCTCTTCTGAAACAGATTCTTTGCGTGCACCTGGTTTTGAATATCTTAAATCTCAAGATTATTATTTTGATGCCGCCTGTCAGTCTCTGCGTCCACAGCCTGTCATCGATAGTTTAGTCGAATATTATACAAAATATAATTCCTGTGGTGAACGGGTGAAATATGCTTGGGGTCAGAAAACCGATCAAAAAGTTACAGAAACTCGTGAAAAAGTTCTGAAATTCCTTAAGCTTAAACCTAAAGATTATTTCGTCAGTTTTACTTTGAATACCACCTATGGTTTGAATTTATTACTTAATCAATTTAATTTTAAGCAGGCTAATATTAAAACTATTGTTACTTCTGATGTTGAGCATAATTCAGTTTTTCTTTCCACTTTATCAGCTTCACAAACTGCTAAAATCGAGCGTCTAGTCTTAACTCGTGACAATGACGGCTCGGTTCAAGTTTCTGAAATTCCCGATAATTCTATCGTGGTGATGAATACCATGAGTAATTTTAATGGCGCTAAACTCAATCTCAAAGAAGTGGCTGAATATGTCCATTCTAGGAACGGTTTTATTATTGTCGATGCCGCTCAAGCGATGGCGCATAATTCTGAACTTCTGCACAATATTGAACCGGATGCCATCTGTTTTTCTGCGCACAAAATGTATAGCGCCTCTCTCGGTGTCATTGTGATGAAAAAATCTTTCGCCAAATTCTTTGATACCACTTTTATTGGTGGTGGGATGGTAGATGATGTAAAAAAAACTTCCTATCTCCTTTCCGCCGATAATCCCGATCACTTACATACTAAATTCGAACCGGGCCTCCAGGCTTGGGGTGAAATCATCGCTCTTGGTACCAGTCTTGATTGGCTCAATTCTTTAGAAAAATCCGACCACGACCGTTTAGAAAATAACATTAATATGCTTTATGATTTTTTGAAAAATCATCCGAAAATCCATCTCTTGAATCAAACCCCAGCTTCCACGATGTCTTTCTATGTCGAAGGTTTAGATTCTCACCTCCTTGGTGAATCATTATCTGACCAGGGAATTATGGTGCGTACCGGTTATTTCTGTGTTCATTACTATCTTTCTGAAATTAAAAAATATCCACCTCTTCTTCGTATTTCGCTAGGTTTTCATAATTCCACCGCCGATGTCGCGCATTTAATTAAGGTATTATCAAAAATTTAACAAAGGAAAAACATGGTTTGTATAGCAGCATTTATTATCTTAGCGCTTCTGTCGGTTTTCGTCGGCTTTCTTAGTCTCTTCAATAAGTCTCTCGGTAAAAAATATTGGGTCACCTTCAGGAAAGCTTGGCACTGTGTTTTCAAGAAAGTGCGTTTACAGAAATGTGACACCAATTTTAAGGATGAAGTTAAAAATAGCCTTCTAAAGAAGGTAGTTCTAAAAAATCCTAAACTTGTAAAACCTCTCAGTGCTTTGATTGAAATTATTTCGGTAGTTATTGTTTTTATTACCGTTTGGTCTCTGGTAATTGCCATTAAATCCCTACTTGCGCTTTGGGTTTTTGGTACCTGTAATGTCTCAATGCCAAGCCAATGTGGTCTCGGTGCGGAAGTTTGCAGTATTGATCAAGCCGAACCAACCGATCCAATCGGTAAAATCGGCCGTAGTTTTGCTGAATGGGGTGAAATTTTTACCGCCATTCCAGATCATCTAAGAACCTGGGACGCTAAAGATTACATTACTAATGTTTCTATTCCGATGATCACCATGGAAGAGGATAAGAAGCTTGCTGACTATGCAGATTCTTTTGATTCAATCATTAACTATTATCGTGATGGCAGTACTACTAGTGGATCGATCGCTGTAAATGTTTTTGATCCAGGCTGTGTGGTTTGTGTGAAATCTTACCAAGCTCAAAACAAATCTGGTTTCTTTAATAAACACTTTACTCTCGCCAATATTTACGCTATCCCAAATGGTGATAAATATAAATTTGAAAATTCTGGCTTCATCCGTGATTATCTTTATGCTACCGTACTTCGCATTAAGGAACGTATTAAAAATCTCTCTAATGATGAAATTAAAAATAATTCCGAACTAATGGCTCTGATTATGGCTCCAAATTTCTTGATTAATGAAATTTATAGTGGGGAAGAATCTGGTGTACCAAATTACCAGGCCTTCAACTATAAATATGAAACCGATCAGCTAACTTTCATGCTTGGTCAACACTATAGTTTTTATAATGTTAGCGACGCCGAAGTTCGTATTATTAGTCAGGCTGTCGATAAGCATCAAAACCAAAATATTCCTTACATTAAAATTAAGGAACGTGAGCTCAATCAAAACCTCGCTAATCAATTAGAAACTGAAGCTAAAAATATGCAGTCTCTGGTTCAAGATAAAATCCGTGCCAAGGGTATCCCAGTCGAAATTTACGACGGTAAAAAACATAATGGTCTCTATAAAGCTTCCTCATGAAAAAATCCACTGGCTCTAAATTAGTTTTCTTTAGTTTTCTTACAGTTTTTCTCGGTACGATTATTGGGTTAAAAATCATTAACCAAAAACATGAAATTCCCAAAATTTCCAAGCAAGACTGTCTGAAAAATATTGATTCCTCGATTAGCGGTAGCGACGAAATTTGCACAAAACTTTCAGAGTCTCTCACTAGTCTTGATTTTAAAATTTCCGAAAGCTCCTCTTTTGAGCTCAGCAATTTTAACCAATCCAATACGATTCTTACCGAAATTCTTCTTCCGGTGGTGGATTTTTATAGTCCACTCAGTGATATCTCACAAGCCGAACTGAAGGATACTGAAATCATTAAAAAATATAATGTCGAATTAGTGGATTTTCGTAATATCACCAGTAGCCAGAAAGTAATTAGTCTTGACCAAAAATATTTTCTCGATGATTTTACTACCGGCGCAAAGTTTATCACCTGGAACCTCACTGGTAACCCGGCTACCTTCCCAGCCGTTCAAGAGGCATTAAAGAGTCTTAGCTTTTCTAACCCTCCAAGTAAATCTAATATTATGAGTTTTGCTGAAACTGGCGTCACCGCACTCTCGCGTCGTCTCACTTATAAACTTGGCCAGGTGGGTGGTAATGCTGAATATTTTACCGAAAAAATTAAAGATTTTCTCAGTAGTAAAACTTATACTCATATTAGTAATGAAGTGAGTTTTGCGGATAATTGCCAGGGTGGCTATACTACTACTACTCTCTGCGCGGATTGGAAGATGATGGGTG
>CAUQEK010000005.1:0-30374 GCA_963517385.1 uncultured Candidatus Saccharibacteria bacterium
TGTATTTTTTAATGCCTTATACTTATCGGATAAAAGCTCATCAGGTAAAGGCTCTCCGCTCACGTAAAATCCGTCCGAAATTAGTCATTATTCGTGATTCAAACAATCCAGTCATCGAAAAATATGTCAGCCTGAAGAAAGCTTACGGGGAAGATATCGAGATTGAAGTAATCGACCAAGTAATAAATCCTACCAAGGAAGCTATTCAATCCGCTATCGAATCCGCTAATCAAGACGGTTCTGTTTCTTCGATAATTTTGCAGCTTCCTTTGCAAAATCCAGAGTGGACTGAGGAGCTGGTCTCCCTAATTGCTCCCGAAAAAGACGTCGATGGTTTGACTGGCAAAAGTCGTTTCGATAGCGCCACTGCTACCGCCATCAATTGGCTTCTCACTGGCTATGGTATTGAACTGAATAATAAATCTATCGCCATTGTCGGCCGTGGACGCTTAGTGGGTGAACCGCTGATTCGTATGTTCACGAATTCCAATCTTCGTGTTTCGGTTTTTCACCGTGGCTCTGATTTTTCTGAACTCAAAAATCACGATGTCATTATCACTGCCACGGGTAATCCACATCTCATTACTTCCGAAATGATTCGCGAGGGTGCGGTGATTATCGATGCTGGTACCGCTAGTGAAGGTGGAGTGATTCTCGGTGACATTAATGATGAAATTCGTGCACGTACTGATATCTCCGCTATTACCCCAAAAATTGGTGGCGTAGGTCCACTCACTATTGGCGTACTATTCGAAAACGTTCTGGCCTCTGCTGCAGCCAATCAAACGCATTAACTAAGAAATAAAAAGGGTGAGTCATGCAAACAAAATCAAAGAAAAATTATAGTGGCCCAGTCGTCCTCGTGGTGATGGATGGTGTGGGTATTCGTCAGGAAATCGAAGGTAATGCTGTAGCCTTAGCCTACACTGAATTTCTCCATCAATTAGATCTAAATTATCCAAAGTTAGCTCTCCAAGCTTCCGGTGAAGCGGTGGGTATTTTGGCCGGTCAAATGGGCAACTCTGAAGTTGGGCATAATGCCCTCGGTAGTGGCCAAATTATCAAGCAGGGTATTGCTAAAATTAATCAAGCTTTTGCTACCGGTGAAATCTGGCAATCCAGCGCTTGGCAGGGGACTATCGAAAACCTCAAAACCCACCAGTCCACCCTGCATTTTTCTGGAATTTTCTCTGATGGTGGCGTACATAGTGAGTTGTCTCATCTTTTTGCTATGTTAAGACGCGCTGCCGAATCTGGTATTAAAACCATGCGTGTGCACGCGGTCTTCGATGGTCGCGATGTGGCGCCGCAGTCGGCTGAAAAATATCTCGCTCAATTCAATCAAGCTGTCGCAGAAATCAAAGCCGAGTTCGACGTCGATATTCAAATCGCCTCTGGTGGTGGCCGTATGGTCTTCATTGCTGACCGTTATCAAACTGATTGGTCAGTCGTGGAACGTGGTTGGCAGGCCTTAGTCTATGGGCAGGCCGAGCACTATTTTAACTCTGCCAATGCGGCAATTCAGCATTTTCGTGAAACTGAACCTAACCTTCAAGACCAGTATCTTCCAGCTTTCGTGGTGACAGATGAGGCGAAGCATCCGATTGGTCTGGTTCAGCCGCACGATAGTTTTATCTACTTTGATTTTCGGGCCGACCGTGCCCTTGAAATTGCCGAAGCCTTCTGTCTCGACGATTTTCAAGGTTTTAACCGTGGTACCGAGCAGAATCAGAAATTACCGATTTACTTTGCCAGTCTCACGGAATATGATGTCGATCGTCATTTTCCGGAGCACACCTTAGTCGAGCCGGTCGAAATCAAACATACCCTGCATGAATATTTGGCAGCTAAAAATCTTACTCAGCTAGCCTGTTCCGAAACCGCCAAGTTCGGCCATATTACCTATTATTTTAACGGCAATAGTTATGAGCCGCTCGCTGGCGAAGAATTTCTCGAAATTAAATCCGATACGCGCCCTTATGACGAACGTCCTTGGATGAAATCCGCAGAAATTACCGACGCCGTGCTTGAAAAAATGTCTGAATTTGATTTTGTCCGAATTAATTTTGCCGGTGGCGATATGGTGGGGCATTTTGGTGAACTCGAGCCGACTGTGATTGCTATGGAAGCCATCGATCTACAGCTTCAGCGTCTCGCCAAAAAGGTTGATGAACTAGGCGGCATGATGTTGATTACCGCTGATCACGGTAATGCCGAGGAGCTTTTTGATACTACCACCCACCAAGCCAAGACCTCACATACTACTAATCTTGTCCCATGTTATTTTTATGATAATACCGAGTTTAGCCAACATTATCAGTTAAAAAACTTGCCTGACGCCGGCCTAACTAATATCGCGGCCACCGTTGCTGAACTCTTGATTAGCGAACATTCCGAGTATTGGCGCGACTCTTTGATTGAGCTAAAATAGCCACCAGAGGTTGCCACTGAGTAAAATATGGTATAATTCAGAAAAGGAGAAAAAATGCAGAAAATTACCAAAGCCATTATTCCTGTGGCCGGATGGGGTACCCGTCGTCTACCGATTACTAAAGTTATTGAAAAATCCATGTTACCAGTTGGCAACCGCCCACTTGTCGACTACTCTGTGCAAGAACTCATTGAAGCCGGAGTTACCGATATCTATATGGTGGTTAGCAATACTGAACCTTGCCAAGTTCGTGAATTCTACTCTGATAATATTGTATTAAATGATTATCTGATTTCTCGCGGTAAGGCTGATCGCGTCGCTCTTACTAAGACTCTTCCAGAGCACGTTAAAATTCATTACATCGCTCAAGACGCCAATAGTAAATATGGTACCGCCGTCCCTGTTGCTATGGCTGCCGAAGAATATAATCTTAACGAGCCCGTGATTGTTTATATGGGTGATGACTTTATTTGGAATCCAGATGGCGAATCTGCTGCCACTTCTCTGATTAATTCTCTTCAGTCTGAAACTGACTCGGCTATTTTAGGTGTCGAAATCCCTAAGGAAAAAGTTGATAAATATGGTGTGCTCGAGGTTCAAGACGGTAAGCTCACCAATGTGGTAGAAAAACCATCCGTCGAAGAAGCCCCATCTAATTTGATTAATGTCAGTAAGTATATTCTTTCTGCAGATCTCTTGCAAAAAATTGTCACCTACGTCAATGAGCACGATTTTGGTCCAACTGATCAGGAATACATGATCACCGACCCAATCTATGACTACATTAAGCAAGGTCAAACCATGCGCGTCGCTTCCACCTCTGGTCAATATCTCGATGGTGGATCTGTCGAAGGCTGGGTGCACGCTAATAATGTTGTTTGTGGCGTCAAAGAAGCCTAAAATCTGAAAGATTTCTCTAAGTAAGACCCTTATCCAGGGGTCTTATTTTATTTTAAAAATATACCATCCATGATATAATATTTATGGTTTATTAGGAAAGGCTCTTATGAAACAAAAAACTTATCAAGAAGAAATCGGCGCTATTATTACTAATCTTCGTCGTGAAAAAGGCATCACTCAAGGTGAACTCGCGAAGATGATTGGCACCTCGCAGTCTGCCGTTCATCGCATCGAAAAGGGTGATCAAAATACTTCTCTCGAAATGATTAAGAAAATTTCCTCCGCGCTCGGCCACCAGATTTTGGCCGTCAGTGACTCCTCTTTTCAGTCTTATCGTATTAATGGCGGCAAAACTCTCAGTGGTTCTATTACAATTAATTCTTCTAAGAATGCCGGGGTGGCTCTACTTTGCGCGTCTTTACTTAACCATGGCCGTACGACACTGAAAAAACTCGCCCGTATCGAAGAGGTTTTTCGTATTATTGAAGTTCTCGAGTCGATCGGCGTGAAGTGTCGTTGGGTTAATCGTCAAAAAGATTTAGAAATCACCCCTCCTCGTGATATTAAACTTGATGAAATGGATCTTGATGCTGCCCGCAAGACTCGTTCGGTTCTCATGTTGATGGGTCCACTCCTCCATTTTTATCAAGAATTCGCCTTACCTTATGCTGGTGGTTGTTCTCTCGGCACCCGTACCGTTGAACCACACCTGCGTGCTCTTTCAGTCTTTGGCCTCAATGTGGATGCCACCACCCGCACGGGTTTCTATGAGGCTAAGGTGGATCAAAAAATTCTTCGCGACGAATCTGGCAAACGTATCGTGCTTATCGAACGTGGTGACACGGTGACAGAAAATATTCTCATGGCAGCCGCACTCTATCCGGGAAAAACTACGATTGTGGGTGCTTCGCCGAATTACATGGTGCAAGATGTTTGTTTCTTCTTGCAAGACCTCGGGGTTAAAATTGAGGGAATTGGCACGACCACGCTTGTGGTGCATGGATTAAAGTGCATTGATAAAGATGTGGAATATTTTCCTAGCGAAGACCCGATTGAGGCAATGTCTTTTTTGGCGGCTGGCTTAGTCACTAAATCTGAAATTACCATTACGCGTGCTCCGATTGAATTTTTGGAAATTGAGCTCGAGGTTTTGCGTTCCATGCATGCCAAAATTGAGCGTTCTGAGGAGTACTTCTCTTATAATGGTCGCACTCGCCTAGTCGATTTGCATATCTTGAAATCTAATCTGGTGGCTCCAGCTGATAAAATTCATCCCATGCCTTTCCCAGGTCTCAATATCGATAATCTCCCATTTTTCACCGTGATTGCCGCCATGGCTGAAGGCCGCACCTTGATTCATGACTGGGTTTTTGAAAATCGTGCGATTTATTCCACTTACCTCACTAACCTTAATGCCAAGGTGGAATTACTTGATGCCCATCGTTTCTACGTCTCTGGCCCGACTAATTGGCGTGCCGCTGAATTAGTTTCGCCTCCAGCCCTCCGTCCAGCTGTAGTTTTACTTCTCGGTATGTTGGCCGCCCCCGGCGTTTCTATCTTGCGTAATGTCTATTCCATTAATCGCGGTTATCAGGATTTCGCCCGTCGTCTCAATCATCTAGGTGCCGATGTCAAACCGCTAGTTGGCATCTAGGCTCGTAACTAGATAGTTTATTAGTTAAAAATACCACACCTATTGCAGTCTAAAAATATCAGGTCTCACGTGGCCTGATATTTCTTTGCTATAATAAAGGTAATGCTTAATAATATTCAGCAAAATTTCAAGCGTTTTAAGATTCGCCATCTTCTGGCCCTGATTTTTTTGCTTGTCGTAGCTCTCCTCGCTGGCTTCATTAGTCAAGCCAATCAGACCTTCATGAATGCTAATTTTGTGAAAAAATATTTTAGCGAAAATCCCACCTACTACACTATTAAGGTTTCTCAAGCCAAATCCGCTATTATCGATCGCTTTTACGGCACTGGTACTCAAGAATTTACCAGCACGATGAATTCGGAGATTATTAATTTTGCGCAAAACCTCCCCGATAATCAGATTATGCCGGGTGAAGTGATGTATAATCTCCAGACTCTGCAAAATAACTTCCCGAAGCTGCTTGGCCAACTTATCCTGCCTGAGGAGTATCAAAAATATCAGAATCTTATTATCGATAACATTTACCAAATTCCGAGTACCATTAACCTCGAACAAACTCTGATGAATAATTTTTCTGCCAAAATCGATCACGCTCTCGCGGAATCCGGTCAATCGATTAATCCCGCCGTGTTAAATGCCACTACACACTATCTTGTGCAAGTTTACCTGGGTCAACTCACCATGCATGATACCATCCATGAGATAAAACAAAATTTCGCAATCACCAAAAAATACATGGACATCCTTACTCTGATTATCCTCATTAGTTTCTTTACTCTAATTGTAATTAATTATTTTCTCTACGACTTGATGGGGTGGCGAATTTTTATTTTCACCACCACCTTGGTTCTATTCCTCATCGGGCATCTCGCTTCAATGCCTATCTGTCAGCAAATGATTCAGCAGATATTTGTTATTAAGTAGCGTATAATTAATCTATGAATCTTTTTACCACTGAATTAAACCCCGCCCAAGCTGACGCCGTCGAAACTCTTTCCGGACCGCTCTTGATTTTGGCTGGTGCTGGTTCTGGTAAAACTAAAACTCTCACGCATCGTATCGCTAATCTGATTACGCATGGAATCTTACCTTCGCAAATCCTCGCGGTCACTTTCACCAATAAAGCTGCCAGAGAAATGCGCGAACGCCTTTTTCATCTCTTAAAACAAGCTTCAAAAGAAACTAATCAATATCCCGACACCCTAAAATCCTTCTTCACTTCCGACCTTTTTGCGGCCACGGAGGTGCCACGTAATTTCATGCCGTTCATGGGGACCTTCCATGGCATCTGTGTCAAAATTTTACGTATGGAGGCTGAAAATCTTCATCTTGATCGCAATTTTCTGATTTATGATACTTCTGATCAAGAAGCTCTGATTAAACGTGCTATTAAAAATCTCCGTTTTGAGGATAAAAATCTCCGTCCGAAAACTATTCAAAGTACTATATCGAGTTCGAAAAATGCTGGTGTTATGCCGGAAGAATACGAGGCTTCCGCCAGTTACCCTCAGCAAAAGAATATTGCCAAAGTTTTCTTTGAATACGAAAAATTGAAGGCTGCTGCTTCCGCCCTTGACTTTGACGATTTACTTTTGAAGACTGTGGAACTTTTTGAGACCAATCCAGCCGTGCATCAAAAATGGCAGACTCGCTTCCGTCATATTTTGATTGACGAGTATCAGGATACTAACCATGTCCAATATCGTTTGATTAAACTTCTCACCAGTCCTGAACAAAATATTTGTGTGGTCGGCGACGACTGGCAATCAATTTACTCTTGGCGTGGCGCCGATTTTCGTAATATTTTGCACTTCGAGGCGGATTTTCCTGGCGCTAAAGTCATCAAGCTTGAGCAAAATTATCGCAGTACCGGTAATATTCTAAGAGCTGGCCAGCAAATCATTGAGCATAATAAAACTAGAAGCTCTAAGGAATTATTCACCGAATCTGGGGATGGTGAAAAGGTAGAAATTCAGGCTCTCAATGATGAATCGGCTGAAGCCAGTTTTGTGGCACTGAAAATTATCAATCTCTTAGCCAATGCCAAAAATGAGGTAAGTAATTTCTCTGATTTTGCTGTGCTTTATCGTACCAACGCACAGAGCTTTGCCCTAGAAAAAGCCCTGATTTCGCGTGACATTCCATATAAGATTATCGGTGGCATTCGCTTCTATGATCGTAAAGAAATCAAGGATGTCTTAGCTATTCTAAGGCTTGTCCTTAATCCACGCGACCGTGTTTCCTTTGAACGGGTGACGAAAAATATTATTTCGGGTATCGGTCCAGCTAGTTTGGAAAAAATCTATCTCGCGCTCGGCCTGGATGGTGTATTGACGGACCTGGAGGCTGATCAAGTTCTTACTGGTAAGGCCAAAAATAGTTTCTTGCGACTGCAAAATTTCCTCAAGACTATCGACCGCACTGCCAATCCTTCGGAAATTATTACCGAAGTGATTAATTATTTTGATTTTGCTAACCTCGTCGATGACGGCACGCCGGCTACTACCGAGCGACAAGAAAACCTCGACGCCCTCGTCGGTAATACTAAAGATTTTGATACCCTTGAAGATTTTTTGGCCGATTCCGCTCTGATGTCTTCTTCTGACGAATCGACTCGTGATAATTCCGTCACTCTTATGACACTCCACGCGGCCAAGGGTCTTGAATTTCCGGTAGTCTTCATGGTTGGTATGGAGGAAGGCCTTTTCCCGAGCTCTATGAGTTCCGATGAGGATAGTATTGAAGAGGAGCGTCGTCTGGCCTATGTCGGTGTGACTCGTGCCAAGAAGCGTCTCTTCCTCACTTTTACCGCTGTGAGGTTTCTACATGGTAAGTCTAATTTTAATACGCCGTCCCGATTCCTGGCTGAGCTTGGTTATCAACCAGATTCTCTCAATGAATCCGTTGATAATAGTTTTGGTAATGGCTATGATAATGGTTTTGATCGTAGCTATGGTAATAATTTTGGCAATAAATTTAATCATAATCACGGTCGTAGTTTTGACGATGATTTCACTGATGATCCTTTTGATTCTTATTATAATTATTCTGATCATAAAAAGCCAAAATCTCAGTCCAGTAAAAAATTTGATCCCTTCTACGATGATATCTTCTATGACGATGAGGGAATCGACTTTTAAAAAAATAACCCTACCAAGGGTTATTTTTCTTTTTACGATTAATTTTCTTTAATCTTATTTAGTAACTTTTCGTATTCTAATAAATCTAAATTCGCTGGTCTTGCATCTAAATCAAGCCCAAGTTCTTCAAAAATCTTCACGATTTCTTCGCGGCTGCGTCCGGTAAAATGCGGTAACATCCCTTGTAGTTTTTTACGTGGGTTCGCGAAGCATTGCTTCACAAACTTCAAAACTTTTTCCGAAACTAAGGCTTCTTCGCGTGGATAAAAGATCACCGAAGCCGAGTCGACTTTTGGTGGTGGGGTAAAAAGTTTTCGTTCGACGAAAATGCCCCCTTCTACTTCCGCGTAATTTTGCACGAATAAAGTTAGGAACGAGTAGCGACCTTTTTCTTCGAGAATCCGATCTGCCACTTCCTTCTGCATCAGAAGTACGATCTTCACCGGTTTTTTCTCGAGTAGTAATAATTTTCGAATAATTGGGCTAGTAATGTAATAAGGGATATTTCCAACCACCGAAAAATTTCCAGAAAGTTGGCTAAAATCAAAATCCAAAACGTCGGTATTAATCACTTCCAGGTTTTTGCCAGGGAAGGAATTTGGTAAATTGTGGGCTAATTTCTCATCGAACTCAATCGCCACGACTTTTGGAAAACGCCTGAGTAGGGAGCTCGTCAGTGTACCGAGGCCCGGTCCGATTTCCACGCAGAAATCTACTTCACTTCTTGCGCTTTCGGCAATTTCTTCCAAAGTAAAACGATCTTTTAGCCAGTTCTGTCCCAGGGATTTTTTGTTCTGTAACATCTTTTTCTCCTAGTACCAGTGATGGCTGCTCCAGAAAGCCCAAGCCTGACTCCAGCCACCGTAGCGTCCGGTTACGTAGCCAATCATCCAGCGAATTTGAGTCACTGGGTTGGTCTTCCAGTCGCTACCCGCTGAAGCCATCTTCGAGCCTGGAAGTGCCTGTGGAATACCATAAGCGCCTGATCCGGCATTCGATGCATCATAACGACAACCTGATTCGCGCATAATTAAAGTCAAAGCCACGTAAAGGTCATTTTCTGAAACGCCCGCACTTCTGGCATAATTTGCACAGGTTTCCCAATCTGGTGGAATGGATTTTTTACTACCCACCTTGGTCACCCTAACCACTGGTTGCTTAATAATATTAGTCGAGACTAGCTCACGCGAAACTTCCACATTGTTCACCATATTGATCTTATAGACGGACTGCTTACGACCAACTTCACCCATGGTTTCAAGCTTGGTTTGACCAGTCCCCATACTTGCGTCGTTTTCCGTTTTTTCTTCATAAGGAATTTCTTCTTCCACGGTTACTTCGTGGCCACCTGTATGGGTTAGGCGATATTTCGTCGATAGTCCAGCTTCCAAAATATCATGTCCCGCCACCTTAGTTACCACGTCGCCATCATAAACATTAAAACCGGCTTCCTTGAAAAGGGCTTTTTCATCGGTAGTAGCAGTCATTAAAAACACCGTCTTCTGTCCGTCACTTAGAGTAACAGGTTTAGCACGGTAAATATTGATGCGATAATTATCAGAATTAATCCGTTCCGTACGGGCAGGCTCCACTTTATCATAATTTTCTACGGCAATACTTGAGCGCTTCAAAGCCTCTTCGACGGTATTGGCATTGGTTTTAATCGTCAAGGTTTTATTGTCGGCAAAAAATGTCACATAATGCATGTCCGAAATTTCTCCAGCATCTGGATCTTTAGTCTCGGCAAAAGCTGAACGCACCCTCGAGAATCCGAAAATTAGACCGGATAAAACTAGCAAAAAAGCGCTAAAGATATATAGCGTCTTATAAGTCTTGGCTATTTTGAAAGCACTACTCACCTTATTATTATAGCATATTGTGTTTTACTGATAAAGTTTACGCTATTTTGTGTTAAAATAAACTTAAGAGTTATCACATAAAAAGGATGTTTCATGAACCCAGCAGACAGCAGCGAAGACTTTGCTAATTTAATGGAAGAATTAAATAATTACACCCTCGAAAATAAATCCGAAAATACTAATTCTTCGACTCAAGCAACCGAAGGTTCTTCCGCAATTGATTTGGATAAACTTGATGCGACTTCTGATGCCAATCAGCCAGTCAACATCGCACCATCCGCTGACTTCGCTTCTTCCATGAGTCATACTGCTACTACTTCTGCTGCAACCAAAAATTCAGATGACCTAGCCGCACCTAGTCATACTCCACTTTCACCTCTGATGAATTTGGATGGTACGGAAAATACCGAGGCGATTAAATCTGCCGAGGCCGCTAAGGATGCTACCTCTGATGATGTTGATTTTACTAAAGAAGATCAAGTAGAAGATGCCGAAAAAACTGAACACGAGAAATTCCTTGAGGATCAAGAAAAAAATCCTTTGAAGGCGGCCGAACCGGTCCCAGGTTCTATCGGTAGTGCGGTTTCTTACCATGATTACGAAAAAGAGAAAAACGAAGAAGCCACTAAGGCGCAAAATCCTGAGAAAAAGTCGCTTAAGCTTGACCCTAAGGTGATTGCTATTATTGCCATTGCCGGTATTTTTGTCATTTTTGGTGTCATCTTCCTCATTAATACCTTAGGTAATCAGCCGAAGAAATCTTCTCGCGCCAGCAATCAAAGTACCGTTGTTGCCAATGAAAATCAAATTCTCGAATGTGCCACCAAAGTCTCCGAAGAAAATCGTACTAAATATAATGCTGCTTCTGGCGAAGTCGCCAAGATTTTTACTTACAGTCACGATTCCTTATCCAGTATTGAAATTCGTACGGTCTATGAATTTAGCTCCACTGAGGCTGCTAAAACTGCCAAGCAAGCCATTGATTCTGAAAATCAACTCACCGAAAATAATGGTCGTACCGAAAAAACCGAAAATCACAAGACTATCACCTCTGGCCTAGATGGTAAAATCGTCTCTCTTTCGGTCACTGTAAAATCGGAAGACCTCGAAGCCTATCAGAAGACTGATGATTTTAAAAATCAAAGTTTTGCTACCGCTGACGCTGATGGTAAGCTTGATCTTTCGATTAATAATGTTCTGACCACTCAAAATCTCCAGGGCTTCTCTTGTAGTATTACCGAATAAAATATCCTGAAAGAGGCTTCTCGGCCTCTTTTTTTGAATTGAGGAAATACTTGATTTTTGCTATAATTATTAGGAAATTATGAAAAATATCTATATTACCACTGCTATACCATACGTTAATGGTTTGCCACATATCGGGCACGCCGAAGATTATTTACTTGCTGATATCTATAAACGCTACCAGGAGCTTTTAGGTAACTCTGTGCGTTTCCAGGCTGGTACCGATGAGCACGGTAATAAAATCGAGAAAAAAGCTAAATCTCTTGGTATCGACACGCAAAAATACGTTGACGACAATGCTAAAAAATTCCAAGAATTCATCGCTCGTTTTGATGTGAAATACACAGATTATATCCGTACTTCTGATCCAGAACATATGAAGCGGGTGCAGGAAATTTGGCGAAAGCTCAAAAGCCATATTTACACTGCAAGTTATGATGGTTGGTATTGTGAGGGATGCGAAAGTTTCGTCACGGAAAAAGAATATACCGAAAATCATGGTGTATGCCCAGATCATCAAACTCCATATATTCGCCTCTCTGAATCAAATTATTACTTCCGTATTAGTGATTTTAAGGACGAAATTCGCGCCAAAATTGAAAGTGGTGAAATGCAAATCCTGCCAGAATTTCGTAAGAATGAAATCTTGAAACTTCTAGCTGATGCGCCAGATGTTTCGATTTCACGTCCAAAATCACATCTTTCTTGGGGTATTCCGGTACCAGGAGATGAAGAACAGGTGATGTATGTTTGGATGGACGCTTTGACTAATTATATTACTGTACTCGGTTATCCAGACCAGGATATTTCTGAGTTTTGGCCAGCCACGGTTAGTATTGTCGGTAAAGACATCCTGCGTTTTCACGCTATTTTGTGGCCAGCGATTTTACTTGGCCTCGGCTTGCCTCTTCCGAAGACGCTCCTTTCACATGGTTTTATCTTGGCGAATGGTGCGAAAATGAGTAAGAGTATCGGTAATGTCGTCGACCCAATCGAGGTACTTGATAAACACGGCGTCGATGCTTTCCGTTATTTCTTCTCTCGCCATATTGATACTTTCCTGGATTCTGATTTCTCTTGGGAAAAATTTGAAAATGCCTATAATAATGAACTCGCGAATGACTACGGTAATCTCGTCCAACGTCTAGCCACTCTCTGTAAAAAGAATCAGGTCAGTCTCACGGACACGCCAGCTCTTGAGTTCACGCCAGAATATCGTGACTTGATGGATAATTTTAACTTCTCTGGTGCTATTGATTATGCTTGGGGTCAGGTTCAATTAATTAATAAACATATCGAAGATCAAAAGCCATGGACTGTGGCTAAGACCGATCCAGAAGCCGCTAAACAAATTCTAGGCAATCTCGTGAATGAACTTCTCCTAGTTAATCATCTGCTTAAACCGTTTTTGCCAATCACCGCCACAATTGAACAAATTTTTACGGCCTCAGAAATCACCCCACCAGCCACTCCGCTCTTTCCAAAGGAGCGTTAGAAAATAGCCCGTGATGGGCTATTTTTTGATATATAATATAAAGCTAAAAATCCTATCCGAAATATATCTATAAAAATAAGACCCCAGTAGGAGTCTTATTTTTTTGTTTGCTATTCACCAGTGACTATTTATCGTGGTGATGATGATGTTTTTCTTCACAGCAATCACATTCGCAGTCATCAGAAAGAGCCTTAGTCACATCAGCCACGAAGAAGGCAAGAATACCTGCTACAAGTGGAGTGATAATGTGAACCAAAGATTCGAGAGCTACGGTACCCATCAAAGCGTCAAATTTCTCAGCAGAAGTTGGGAAAATTTGGTACATGATGGCAATAGCTGGGTTCAAGATGAAATTATTGCGAAGCTTGAAGAAGCTGTCCGAAAGAATCAAGCAGAAGAGAACTGCGAGAGTTACACCACCAGCAATGATCGCTGCGTAGGTGAAAGCACTTTTCTTGTGATTGTATTCTTGAGCACGGTTGAAGAAGAATGCTACGGTGAAGACACCGACGAATTCGATCAACATGTATTTCCAGAAGTCGCTGCCGGTTGCTGCGGTCAGAGCTGGAAGTTCAGCGCTGGCGCCACTAGCCGTGCGGAGACCGCCGATGATTAGTAAGCCGAGCCATGCACCGACAACCTGAGCTACGATGTAAAGTACGCCACGAATTGCTGAAACACGGCGAGTTGCCATCATTCCAATCGTGGTGGCTGGGTTAAGATGAGCACCTGAATAGGTATAAACTGCCAAGGTAATCGCAAGGAAACCGAACAAGATATAAAGTGGTTGTTGGATTCCAAGAGTGAGCAGAAGCATGGAAAGGAACATCGTTCCGATTACTTCACCGATAACTGCACCCCAGATACGTGGAGTTTCGAAAATCGTTAAAATATTCTCACCTTCAGGATACTTGCGAGCGAAGAAACCCTTGAATGGATTCTTGTTTTCCTTAATTTTCTTTTCTACTTTGAGGACTTCTTTTGTCATTTTCTTTTCAGCCTTCTCAGTCGCTTTTTTGCTATCGTCGACAACTTTTTCGACGACCTCGATAACCTCTTCTTTAATTTCGGTTACCTCTGGTGTATTCACAGTCGTTTTTGGCTTGTGTGCAGACTTTTTAGTCTTTTTTGCCATTTTACCTCCTTAATAATATTAAAAAAATTATATCATAATATGATAAACTATGGTAATGTATATCGAAAGGAAAAGATGGGCGTAATTGTACAAAAAGATCAAGATAAAAATGCAGATCTCACTCAAAGAATTACCGCAGACCTTCGAAATCGTGCCAGGATGCAAGCTAAAATGAGCGATCCTGACTTGGTAGAAGATTCTGATTATGCTAAAGACCTTAAAACTACTAGTAAATTTGGTTGGTTTTGGCCGGTATTAATCATCCTCGCAGTGATTTCTTTAATCTTCATTAAATTCTTCTAAAACTCTGCATTGATCGCGTCGAATTGGCGCGATTTTTTCTCTCCAATACGTCTTCAACTTCACCTCAAAACAGAGTATAATAGAAGGAGTTATGGAATTGGAACAGCTAAAAGCCGAACTTAAATCTCTCGGCGAAGAATACGCAAAAATGAAGACCTTAGCTCCTGAAGAGCGCAAGGCTTTTGGTCAAGCTTTGAATCAAAAAAAGCAGGCCGTTATCGAACAAATTAAGGCTCTCGAAGCCGCCAAGCAAAATACTGCTGTGAAGGCGATCGATCTTACCGCTCCATTTGACGTCAATCAATCGAAAATTACTTTTCATCGTGGCAGTCGCCATCCCTTAATGATCGAACTTGATCGAGTGATTGATATTTATTCACGTATGGGTTTCGAAGTCATGGAATCCACTCAGCTTGACGATGAATTTCATATGTTTGAATCTTTGAACTTCCCAGAAGGTCATCCGGCTCGTGATGGTTATGATACTTTCCGCACCAAGGAAGGTTTTATTCCACCTGCTCACACCTCTACCATGCAGTATCGTGCGCTTACTTCACGCCTTTCGGATCTTGAAAAAGACGGCCAGATTGCTGTGGTGATTCCAGGTCGCGTCTTCCGTAATGAAGATGTTGATGCCACTCATGAACATACTTTTTATCAATGTGAGGGTGTTTTTGTTTCCAAAACCGCTAATATGTCCGAAATGCTCGGCGTCTTAAAAAACTTCTTTGAAACCTATTATGGTGAAAAATTGCGTATTAAAACTCAACCTGGCTTCTTTCCATTCACTGAGCCATCCCTAGAGCTACTTGTCGAAAAACCAGCTTCTCTTGGTGGCAAGGGCGACGGCTGGCTCGAACTTATGGGTTGTGGCATGATCCATCCGAATGTCTTAAAATCTGCTGGTATCGACCCCGAAGTTTATCACGGTTTTGCTTGGGGCGGTGGTATTGATCGTTTGGTCATTATGAAATACCATCTCAACGATATTCGTTTCTTTGAATCAGCCAAACTTGAATTTTTGGAGGAATTTTAATGCTTATTTCACTTAATAAAATCAAACAATATGTCGGCTCCATCCCAGTTTCCGATGAGGAATTAGTAAAACTAATCGGTTCACGTCTCGTCGAAGTCGAAGGCGTGATGGATATGGCTGAAAAATATCGTGGCGCTTATCTCGCTAAGGTGGTAACTTGTGAAGACATTCCAGATACTCACCTACACCTCTGTCAAATCGATGCCGGTCCAGAACTCAATCAGAAATTTTCTACTCTGGATTCTGGTCTTGTGCAAATCGTCTGTGGTGCACCAAATGTGCGTGCTGGCATTATCGCTGTCTGGCTCACTCCCGGTAGTATCGTGCCAGATACTTTTGGCGGCGAGAATTTCGTGCTTGGTTCGCGCAAGCTTCGTGGTTATGAAAGTTTTGGTATGTTAGCTGGGCCAGATGAGCTCGGACTTTCTTCTGATCATAAGTACATCGCAGAGGTTGATGCGGAACTTGGTCGTCCAGGCGCTACCTTGTCCGAGGTTTTTGACTTAAATGATAAAATTCTTGATATCGAAAATAAATCGCTCACTCATCGCCCAGATACTTTTGGTTTAATTGGCTTTGCTCGTGAGGTTTCTGGCATTCTTGGCCAAAAATTCTCTGAACCAGTGAGTTTTGATCAGGCTATAGATAAATTTAGCGACAAAATCTCGATTGAAATTGCCGACCAAAAACTTTGCCCACGCTACTCGGCTTGCTTGGTAGAGGTGAAGGATTTAAATCTCAGTCAGCCTGTCACGCCAGAGTTTTCTGATTTATATAATATGACGGAGGATTCGGTTTTACTCGCTAAATCCGGTATTAATTCCGTCAGTCCCATCGTTGACGCGACTAATCTCACTATGCTAGAGCTAGGTCAGCCGCTTCATGCTTTCGATTATGATAAATTTGTCAAAATTGGCGGTCTAGACTACGCGAAAATCATCGTGCGTGCTGCGCGTTCTGGTGAAAAGTTGACTTTACTTGACGGTAAAACTATTGAGCTAAATTCTAACGACATCGTAATTACTTCGAATGATATTCCAGTAGCTCTAGCTGGCGCCATGGGCGGGGAATCGACCAAAATCGATGATTCAACCACCCGTATCTTGCTCGAATCTGCTACTTTTAGTCTCTATAATTTGCGTAAAACCCAGATGGCACATGGTATTTTTTCAGAAGCGATCACTCGCTTTACCAAGGGGCAGCCTGCGGTTAATACTATTCCAGCTATCAAAGATTGTTTAGCTAAACTTGGCGTGAAATCAGGTGCTAAAATTGGTTTTGCTGACTCGCTTAAACAAGGCCTATCTGAAATCCAAGTCGCGGTGAAAGTTTCTGAGATTAATCAACTTCTCGGCTCGCATTATGATCAGACTTTAATCGTCCAAACTCTTGAAAATGTTGGCTTCAAGGTGACTTCTGATTCGGAAAATCTTTTAGTCACGGCCCCACTCTGGCGTACTGATATTCATATTAAGGAAGACATCATTGAAGAAGTCGGACGTTTGCTCGGCTTTGATAATTTACCACTCAGCTTGCCAGTTCGTCCGTTCGTTGGCGCCAAAAAGAATGCCATGTTTGAACTAAAAACCACCTTGCGTAATCTCCTTTCGCTTGAACTCGGGTTCAATGAGGTTCTAACTTACAGCTTCATTTCCAAGAAATTACTCGAACGCGTCGGTGAAAATACTGAGGATGCTTATGAAATTACTAATTCTATTTCACCAGAACTACAGCTCTTCCGTACTTCCATTACTCCAAGCCTACTTGAAAAAGTTCGTGAAAACCAAAAAGCCGGTTTTGCCGATTTTTCACTTTATGAAATGAATCAGGTTACTAGAAAATCTCTCGGCTTAATTTCCGATCAAACTCCGAAAATGCAACATCACCTGGCGGTAGTTTCCACTGCGGACTATTATTATTCTAAGCAAATCTTAGAAAATCTCGCCGACAAGCTCGGTCTGAATTTTGAAATCCAAGCCTTTACCGACGGTGAAGCTTCGGGTTATTTCGAGCCAAAACGCGCCGCTAAAATTCTTCTTTCTGGCACGCAAATTGGTTGCCTCGGTGAGTTAAAGAATTCCATCAAAACCGCTCTGAAGCTCAAAGAGGTTTCTAGCCTAGAATTAGACCTTGAGTCCCTCCTTGGTCAAAAATCCTCTGATAAACGTATCAAGGAATTTAGTCGCTTCCCAGCGGTTAATCGTGATCTTACGGTCAAGATTTCAGAAGAAAAACCTTTTGCCTTGGTCGAAAATGCTATCCTTGAAGTTTTGAAGATTCAACCATCTCTCATCTTCCATCTCACGGCCACCTCGATCTATCAAGCTGAGGGTGCGGATACGAAAAATCTTAGCTTCCATTTAAGCTTTGCTTCCACCGAGAAGACCCTTCTTTCCGAGGAAATCTCTGCTATAATGAACAGTATTAATCAATCATTAGAAAAAATTGGTGGAGAAATTATTTAGGTAAAATATGGACGAAAAAAGTATACGCACTAGCACTAAACAACGCATTATTATCGGTTTTATCGCAGTCTTACTCTTTGTCTCGACGATTATGGTTTATGCCTTAATTGTTTTGAACGGCGAAAAAAGTAAGAAGGGTACAGCCGAACAAAATGCCGAACTTAAGGTTCTCGCTAAGGAGTTAGACGAGAAGAAAAAAGATAAAGAAAACGCCGTGAAGGCTCTGAACGATAAATACTTCGAGACACTCAAGTCTGCACGTAGCAATATCAAATCTTACAATGTTTCTCGCGCTCAAAATGATGGTTTGAAATCTATCGATTTAAGCGTCGGTACTGGCGCCACTCTTGAAAAAGAGAGCAAATATCTCGCTTATTACTTCGGTTGGTGCTCTGATGAGTCTGTGTTTGACTCATCTTTCGATGATAATAATAATCCAAAGTCTTTGAAGGACCCGCTTGATGTCACTGGTTCTGGTAGCTTAATTACGGGTTGGTCAGATGGTCTAGTCGGCGCCAAACTCGGCGGAGTTCGCGAGCTACATATCCCAAGCACTCTTGCTTATGGCGATACTAAAGAAATTTGTGGCGGCAAAAACTCTCCACTCTACTTCGTAATTCTCCCGTTTGAAGACGAAGCTTATACTAAGGCTACTCAAGAATATCAAACAGTTTATCGTAAATACTTGAATCTCCAAAGCGAAATTCGTGGCACCGGCTCACTCTTTTAATAAAAAATAACTTCCCACGCGGAAGTTATTTTAATGATTAATCGAAAGGCTATTTTTCTGCAGCTTCTTCAGTCCCTCGTCGGTAATGATTTTTTGAATTTTCTTGCAGGCCTTCTCGTACTTTTCGAAGACACTTCCATCTGCATGGTGGGCATCGGTCCCGAGAAAATCCACTAGGCCGTGTTTTAGGAAATATTTCATTGCCTTAGCTGGCTTCGGACCGTATTGTCTAGTCATACTACCAATGTTACACTGTAATTTTACGCCAATTTTACGAAGTTCCAAGGCTTTTTCCGGTTTCTTTTGTAAGAACTCATAACGTTCCGGATGCGCTAAAATTGGTACAATATTTTGACTCTTCATTTCAAAAATTACTTCACGTAGATATCCTACTTCGGTCATAAACGGTACCTCGAAAAGCACATAATGTTTTTTCTTTTTATTCTTTGCAGCATCGGTGCTAAGTTTGGTCGCTTCGCCCAGTAATGACGCCTGGTCTTCTTGCATATATTTCACCATTTCTGGATCCACATAAATTTCATTACCCGGGTAAAGTTTGAACTCAATCCCAAGCTCGTCTAGTTGTGCTTGTAATTCTTTACGCAGACGCGCCTTGGTTTTATTATCCGCCAGCTGTTCGCTATTTGGAATAAAATGCGAGGTGGTAAAAGCACCAGTAAATCCGAGTGCAGCAAGTTTTTTAGCCATCGCAACACTCTCCTCAAAATCACGACTGCCATCATCAATTCCTGGCAAAATATGCAGATGTGTGTCAATCATGCCACCTCCTGTTTTTAGATTTATAGATAGTATTGATTATAATATCCCGTGCGTTTTTCTAGGGGAATTTGGTTGAGAATTACACCAGCAATATTAGCGTCGATGGCTTGAAGTGACTTTAATCCGTCTTTTACGTGATCGATATTAGTTTTGTTTGCGCGACAAACAATCATGGTACGATCGGCCTTCTTTGAGATAATTAGTGAGTCAGCTAAATTGTAGACCGGAGCTGAGTCGATAATTACGTAATCATATTTCGCTTTCACGGTTGCGATGAATTTTTCCATTTGCTTCGAGTCAATCAACTCTGCTGGGTTTGGTGGAGTCACACCACGAGTCACTACCGAAAGATTTTCGATATCAGTCTTCTGAATATACTTACGTAGACGGTCGCCGGCGGTTTCGACTAATAAATTCGAGAGGCCAGCTTGGTTTGAGAGTTCGAAAATTTCATGTTGACGACCCAGGCGCATGTCGGCATCGACCAAGAGCACTTTTTTACCAGTATTAGCAAAAGCGATTGCCAGGTTCGCGGAAACAAAACTTTTACCTTCATTTGGTGCGGTACTGGTTAATACGAGGGAATTATTGTTTTTGCCAACTAAGCTAAAATCTAGGCTAGTGCGTACGGTGCGGAAGTCTTCACTGATAATAGATTTTGGATTATTCTTTAGAATCAATTCACTACTTAAATCTTCTTCAGAAATTTCTTCGTTGTTCTCTGCATTTTCTGCTGAGTCATCCTCTTTAGCTTCTTTCTTTGCCTTTAGAGCTAAGGCGTGTTGGCGGCGTTTTAGGCGTTCTTTTTCTGCGTCAATCATATGGATTTTACCAATCACTGGCAAATGCAACTGACTTTCGACTTGTTCGCTCGTCTTCACTGAGCGGTCAAAATAGAATACTAAGAAGAGAATTGAAACACTGACAATTAGACCTGCCGCAAAAGCTATAATTTCTTGGCGCACAATCTTAATATTTGCCGGTTCCGTCGGGGTGACCGCTGAGTCGAGTACATTAATATTGCGGTCATTATAAATCTTGGCGATTTCCTTTACGAAATGCTCGGCGATTTTGTTAGTCATCTTCGTGGCGAATTCTGCGTCGCGGTCCGTCGTGGTAATATTAATAATTTCCGTACCTTTAATCGCCGATACTTCGATCATTTTTAACATCTCATCGAAAGATTTCTCGATATTAATATCGTTCTTTACCTTATCGAGCACGCGATGTGACTTTACTACCTGAGTATAGGTGTCAATTAAATTTTTATTAGTCGCCACTTCACTTGGCAGATTGGTGTTTGATTTATCTGAACTCACAATCACCGTGGCAGTCGCTTCGTATTTTGGCTTTTGCATAAAAAATACGTAAAAAGAACCTAATCCAAAAATTAGAGCAAAAATTATCAGTAGAATATGGAGTTTAGCCTTGAAATAGGCGAACATTTCTCCGAGGTTAATCTCATCCATGCCTAATTTATATCATATTTAATATAAAAAATAAATATCAAACAATAAAATACCTATATTTGTCAATAGCCATAAGCATCTTCAAAATGCTTGTCAATACCTAAAATTTGCCAAAAATAAAATATTTGATAAAATTAATTCTATTGCACTTTTTAGTCACTCGGTGGCTGGTGGGGGCTAGGTCGTGTGCAATGATTATTAAGGAGATGCATTCGTAAATATGCGTAGACTTAAACGTGAATCTTCGCGCAAAAAGTCGAAAATTCCTCCTGCCCCATGGCAAGAGTATATCGAATATTAGTCTTGAATAGTCAAAATTCAATTTTAAGGATTAATATTTGAGGACAAATATCGCTATCCAGCGATATTTTTCTTGATTCTATAATTTGAAAAGTTGACTGGTTTATTATGTTATAATAGAGATTATGAGAAAACTGTCTGGAGAACTAAAACAACAAATCAATCAACATGTTACAGTCTCTGGTTGGGTAAATTCTAGGCGTGATCACGGTGGGTTAATCTTCATTGACTTACGTGACCACGAGGGGATTATTCAGCTAGTGATTACCCCGGAAAATGCTGAAAATTTTGCCATCGCCGAAAGTTTGCGCGATGAATTTGTCATTTCGGCTACTGGTCTAATTCGTGAACGCGATCCGGCTCTGCGTAATCCACATATTGCTACGGGCGACATTGAATTAGTGGTCGACGCATTGGAACTCTTAAATCGTTCCGAACCTTTGCCGGTTAATACTCATGATGACGGTGTGGAATCTGGCGAAGAGCTTCGTCTTAAATATCGTTATCTTGATCTCCGTCGTCCAAGTATGTTACAGACGCTTCGTCGTCGTGCTGAATTTTATCACTTCATGCGTGATTATATGGAAGCCCACGATTTTATCGAAGTCACTACGCCAATTCTAGCTAACTCCAGCCCAGAAGGTGCACGTGATTTTCTTGTGCCATCCAGACTTCGTCCAGGACAGTTTTATGCCTTACCTCAAGCTCCCCAACAGTTCAAGCAACTTTTAATGGTTGGTGGAATTCCTCGTTATTATCAAATCGCCCCATGTTTTCGCGATGAGGATCCACGCGCCGATCGTCTATACGGTGATTTCTATCAGCTCGATCTCGAGATGTCTTTCGTGGAAGAGGGTGAAGTGGTGCGCACCACTATGGAGCCATTGATTAAATCTTTGGTTACCGATTTTGCTCACAAGAAATTACTCTCAGAAGAAATTCCACGTATTCCGTATCAGGAAGCTATGAATCGTTTTGGTGTCGATAAGCCAGATCTCCGTTATGGTATGGAATTAATCGATCTGAAAGAAGCTTTGAAAGACACTAGTTTTAAAGTTTTCCAAACTGAATCCGTCAAGGCTATTTGTGTGAAAAATGGCGCCACCCTTTCGCGTTCTCAAATTGATAATTTTACTGAAAAAGCTCGTAAGCTTGGTGCGGGTGGTCTTGCTTACATCATCTATGAAAATGATGAAGTGAAAAGTCCAATTGCTAAATTCCTCACCGAAACAGAACTAGCTAAAATCAAGGAACTCACTGGTGCGGAAAATGGTGATGCGGTTTTCTTCGGCGCTGACTCACTCTCAAAAGTTAATAAGGTTCTCGGTCAACTTCGTATCGCCTTTGCTGATCACTTTAATTTGAAGGATGATAACGTTGTCGCACTTTGCTGGATTGTGGATTTTCCATTCTATGAATGGGATGAAGGCAAAAACAAATTAGACTTCGGTCACAACCCATTCTCTATGCCAAAAGGTGGACTTAAGGCTCTTGAAGCCGCCGAGACTGATGCCGAAAAGCTTGCCATTGTCGCCGACCAATACGATATGGTGATGAATGGTTTTGAAATTTGTTCCGGGGCTGTCCGTAATCACAGTCCAGAAGTGATGTATAAAGTCTTCGGAATTCTCGGTTACGATGAGAAATATGTTGAAGCCCGTTTTGGTGGTATGTTAAATGCCTTTAAGTTTGGCGCCCCTCCTCACGCTGGCTGTGCCTTTGGTATCGAACGCATTTTTATGGTCTTAAATGATAATAAAAATATCCGTGACATTGTGGCCTTCCCGAAGAACGGTTCTGGTGTCGATCTTATGATGAGCTCGCCATCCGTCGTCGATCCAATCCAGCTTGAAGAAGCTCACCTTCAAATCGTGGAAGATGAGGAATAAAAAAGAAACAAATAAAAATCCGGCTCCAAGGCCGGATTTTTTTAGGCAGAATCTTTTTAGAAGAGCCAGAGTGCGGCGAAAATTCCAAGAGATAAAATCACGCGGTAGACGCCGAAGCTTGGGATTGAATTTTCTTTCTTGAAGTATTTCATCACAATTTGCAGTGCGATTAAACCGGAGACAAAAGCAACCAGGTTTGAAAGTAAAAGCATGCCTAAGTTGCTGGTAATATAAGCTCTCGAAGAACTTGAAAGTAGAGATTTGCCACAAACTGCAATCATGATTGGAAGGCTAGCCAGAAAAGAATATTTAGCCGCCGACTTTGAATCAAGCCCCATTACGCGACCCATGATAATGGTCGAGCCGGAACGGGAAACACCAGGAATCAAAGCAAAAGTTTGCGCTAAGCCAATCGCTAAAGCGCGGCCCGGAGTTAATTCGTTTTCATCTTTTAGTTTCGATAAATGTGGTAATTTGTTTACAAAAATCATGATTAGCCCGACGAATCCCATCGCAAAACCAATCGTAGTGAGGCTTGAGAAGAATGGTAGTTTTTCAATTACTTTTGAAAGTACTAAGCCGATGATGCCAGCTGG
This sequence comes from uncultured Candidatus Saccharibacteria bacterium, assembly GCA_963517385.1. Classification (GTDB taxonomy): domain Bacteria; phylum Patescibacteriota; class Saccharimonadia; order Saccharimonadales; family Saccharimonadaceae; genus Nanosyncoccus. The sequence continues at coordinate 23,428 of CAUQEK010000005.1, forward strand.
AATCGAAGTGATTAGAATATTTAGTGCTAATTTATAATCTTTTTTCACAAACACGCGTTGTAAAATTTCCCAAATCGTTTGGCGGTAATAGAAAAGTAACGCAAAAAGCGTACCAAAATTAATTAATTCCAAAAAGAAATGAAAATCTTCCGCACGTCCACCCGCACCCAAAATGCGCTGTGTGATTTCGAGATGTCCAGAGGAAGACACCGGAATAAATTCAGTAATACCTTGTACAAGACCTAAGACGGTCGATTCTAAAATGTTCATAGTTTTATTATAGTCTCCGGCCCCCATCTTTACAATCTATGAAAATCATGTATAATATTTCACAAGTATATTAATCATTAAATCGTTTTAAACAGGAAACTATAATGCCGATTATCAAATCTGCAAAAAAGGCAGCTCGTCAAGCAGTCAAACGCACTGCAAAGAATCAACAGATTAAGAAGTTCATCAAGAACGCTCTTAAAGCTTTCAAAGCTAACCCAACTGCTGAAAATCTTTCCAAAGCTCAATCTGAATACGACAAGGCTGCTAAAAAAGGCCTCATCAAGAAGAATACCGCTTCTCGTCGTAAAGCTAGCTTGGTGAAAATTGCTAAGACTTCTAATGGTGCCAAGGTAGAAACCACTGCCAAAAAAGCTACCGCTAAGAAGGCTACTGCAAAAAAGACTGTCGCTAAAAAGACTACCGCTAAGAAGACCACCAAAAAGGCTGCTTAGCAAAAAGACCTCTCCTGAGGTCTTTTTTGTGTAAAAATCTGAGAATCTGAAATCTTAAAACCTAAAAACCAATTTTAAAGACTAGAAATCCTGAGCAATAATCCTTCAAGTAATGTCCAGGGCTCTTTGCTAAAATCCGTCGATTTTACTAGCACATCAATTTTAGCTAATTCCTTTAGAATCGCCCGGGCTTTTTTGGGATTTCGCTCTAGTAAATCACAAGCCTTTTTCGTCCAAGCCCCAATCGTCGCATAAGGATCATTGTCGGATTCAATACCTTGTAAATTTTTTACTGCACGTCTGCCATCTGTCATTGCTAAATCAAAAATTCGAAACACTGCATTGCGATCCACCGTCTGCTCTGCCGCGGCAAAAGTTTCGAATTTAATCTCCGAATTAGTTTTTGCCAGCTTCACTAGTTCCTTGTAAACCGCTCCACGCTTATCAAGTTTGGTTTCAAGTAGAACAATTTTATGTGGCGTATTTATCAGGCTCGGCAGTTTCTCCACCAAATCTTTTTTCAGAAACAGATCTTTAATCAAGATTCGACGCTCCGCTTCAAAAAACGTGATACCGAGGAAAATCGATTCCAGTTCTGCCAGGCTGATATTATCAGCATCGATAATCTCGATTTTTTCCCCCAAGATCATCCGGGCTTTTTGCTCGGCTTTTTTGCGATCTTCGCCGTCGAAAATATAAATCATTTAGATCCTAAAATTTCTTTTGACAGTATGGACAAAGGTGCGTGCCACGTCCTGCAACTTTAATTTTAATAATTTCCGTACCACATCGTTCACACGGTTCTCCTTCCCGACGAAAAACTTTGGCAAACTTGGTTAGATAATCACCCTTAGTGCCGTCCGCTTTCACGTAGGTTGCCATAGTGCTACCACCTGAATCAATTGAATTTTGCATCACCGTGCGCGCACCAACCAAAAGTTCATGGATTTCTTCATCGGTCAAACTTTCCACGATACGTTCCGGATGAATTTTGGCAAAATAAAGAGACTCATCGGCGTAAATATTACCCAGGCCACAAATCACTGTTTGGTCTAAAATCGTTGGTTTAATCAAGGCTTTTTTATGTCGCATCAAATTCTTTTTAAATTCTTCATCCGTCATACCCCACGGCTCTTTGGCGAGCTTCTTGATAAAAGACTCATTTTCAACTTCACTAGTTTCTAGTACTTTACAAAAACCAAACTTTCTCTGGTCATTAAAATAGAGGGTGCCGACCTGCTCCAGCTCGCCGGAAGAATCTTTTTCGCAAATTTCAAATTCCACTCGCGTTTGTTTATTTGGCAGGCCACCATAAAAACTTTCGCTAGGATGCCCGCCCGAAAAACCATCCTTGTCGAACAATTCCGTTTTAAAGTCACCTTGCGAAATCATCTTCACAAAATCTTTACCAGACTCGGTCCCTAGATTTCGATAAATTAATTGTCCGGTCATTCTCAGATGGACCATCATCGAAACGCCATTTTCAAAATCAAAAATCAAAGCCTTGCCAAATCGGCGCATGTCGCTAATTTTTTGTCCTTCGATTAATTCTTTTGGTCCTAAAAAGGAGGAGAGGGAACTAATTTTAACTTTTCCCACGGATTTGTGTTTAGTAAATTTCAAAACCCCTCTGAGGATTGTTTCAACTTCTGGTAACTCTGGCATATCTCTATTATAACCGCGTTAGTTTTCCTTGCAACCCCAAGATGATTATGTTATATTTTAAGAGGAAAAGAGTCAAAAATGCAAACAAATAATCAAAATTCAAATTCACCTATTAATCCTAAACTTGGTAGTAGTGTCACTAATGCCATTAAAAATGCCGAAGCTGGCGAACTGCCGGCTCTTGATGATATCAGTAATATTACTAACCGGGTGGTCGAAAAAATCAAAGCCAGTGAAAATATTTTGATTGCGCTTTCCAAAAATCCGAATATCGATGAAATTTCCGCCGCGCTCGGTCTTGCTATGATTCTTGACACCATGCGGAAGCATGTTACTGCGATCTTTTCCGGCCAGGTGCCAAATGTTTTGCAATTTTTGAAACCAGAAGAAACTTTTGAAAAAACCACCAACAGTTTGCAGGATTTTATTATCGCCCTCAGTAAGGATAAGGTGGATCACATCAGTTATAAAATTGAAGGTGATTTTGTTAAGGTTTATGTTACGCCGTACAAGGCTACCATTGGTCAAGCCGACCTCAGTATGTCTCACGGTGACTATAATGTCGACCTAGTAATCTGTTTCAATGTTATTTCTGGTGATGAAATTGACCCAGCGCTTTCCGAATATGGTCGCATTATGCATGATGCTACTGCGATTAATCTTACCGTCGATACCCCAGGTCGTTTTGCTGAACTCGAATGGCAGGACTCTAATGTTTCCTCTATTTCTGAAATGATTGTGGGTCTGGCCGATAGGCTTGGATTAGCCAGTTTCAGTGAACAAGTTGCAACCGCGCTTCTCACTGGTATTGTCGCTTCTACGGATCATTTTTCTAATCCACGCACCTCATCTAATACTATGTCGATTGCCTCGAAATTGATGTCCTTTGGCGCCAACCAGCAGTTGATTTCTTCTCAAATTATGGAGAAAATTAAAACTCCAGCCACCCCAGCCGTCACAGTTGGTTCAGCTCCCGTAGAGTCCATTTCGGTTTCCGATAGTCCGCTTGATTACATTGAGATTGAACCAAATCCTAATCAAACACTTGATGGCCAACCTCTTGAGTCTCAATCAAATCCGGTTGCTCAATCTCTTGAGCCTCAAGTTTCTCCAACACTTCAACCTCAAGAACCTCAACCAGTCTCTCAACCAGCTCCAACCCCTCAGCCTTTCGAATCACAGCCAACTCCTGTGCCTCAGGTGATCGAGTCTCAGTCGACTCCAATCCCTCAGTCTCTTGAATCTCAGCAAGCTTCAGTTTATCAGGCTCCAATTAATCCTGCCGCCGCCGCGGCCTCGGCCGTGATGGAAAATAATTTCATCCAAAACCCAGAACCTAGTTTGCCTCAGCCAAACTATACTAATGAAACGCCAAATTATCAGGCGCCAGTCATGCCGACTCCTCCACTAAATTTTGCACAAAATCTTGCTGTCCCTCAATCAGCGTCAACTCCATTTGCTGCGCCAGTCTCACTCGCTGCACCAACTTCACCTGCTCAGTCGACTCCACTTGCCGCACCAATTCCACAAGAGCAACCGATGCAATATTCGGCTCCAGCCCAATCAGCCCAGCAGATCCAGCAAGTTCAGCCAGTCCAACCGATTCAGTCAGTCCAGCCAACCCAGTTTGTTCAACCAACGCAGTATCCTGAATCAGTCTCTCCTGTTCAGCCGATGCAATTTACTGCTCCAGTACCTCAAGCTCAATCCATGCCATATGTTGAACCAATGCAGCCTACGCCAATGGCCGCTCCAGTAGAGTCAGTTCAATTTACGCAACCAGTACAGCCTATGGCGCCAGTACCGCCAGTACAACCAATGGAACCGATGCCGTCAATGCCTCCAGTTCCACCAGCTCCAGTGATTTTTGATGCTGCTTCTATGCCAAATCAACCACTAGCTAACGACCAAGCATTTGTTAATTCAGCACCAGTCGACTTAATGCCACCGATGCCGCCAGAGGCCCCATCGACTCCAGATGTTGATTTCTTCGCTCAGGCTACTGCCGCCACTGAGGCCGCCCAGGCTGCTCAATCTCCACTTGAATCTCCAGTTTTAGTGGAATCTCCAGCCGAACCACCACTCCGTACTTTTGCTTCAGACTCGCCACTGATTTCTCAGCCAGTCGATACGACCGCTCCGGCCGCCGCTCCAATCGCTGAACCAGCTGCTATTTTCTCACCAGAAGAGCCAACTGAACCAGCACCAGCTAAGATTGACCCAACCGCCTTTCATATTCCAGGAATGTAAAAATGAACTCAGAACCAAACTTACCTCAGACCAATCCTCAGACCAATCCTCATACCGAAAATCCAGAATCATCCATCAATCTCGATCCGCGTCAAAATCCGGATATATTATTAATCGATAAGCCTGACCAGATGACTTCTTTTGGTGTGGTCGCTCGGGTTCGTCGCAAACTCAGTGAGCAGGAGGGGAAGAAGGTCAAAGTCGGTCATACTGGTACTCTCGATCCTTTCGCCACCGGTCTCTTAATTATTTTGACCCATAAGGCCACCAAGCTTTCGGACACTTTTTTGAAGCTTGATAAATGGTATGAGGCCACTATCGAGCTTGGCAAATCCAGCACTACGGGTGATCCCGAGGGTGAAATTACCACTCATGATGTTACTAAAATTCCGACTAGAGAAGAAGTTGAAGCAGTCTGCCGAAATTTTCTTGGTCAAATTACTCAGACTCTCCCTGCCTTTTCCGCCATTAAAATTAACGGCAAGCGCGCCTATCAATTAGCTCGTGAAGGGAAGCAAGTTGAAATGCCCTCCCGTCAAGTTGAAATCTATGCCTTAGAAATATTAGACTACGCGTATCCATCTCTTAAAATTCGCACCCACGTCTCTTCTGGTACTTATATTCGCACCCTGGGCGAGGATATCGGAAGATCACTCGGCACTTCTGCCTACCTTACGGCGCTTCGACGTATTCAAGTCGGCCCATATAAAATTGAGGACGCGGTTACCTTAGACAATTTTATGGCGGAAAATTGAGAAAAAATAAATCCAACCTCTTGAAATTCCTGCTCTCTTATGTTAAGATAGCACCAATATGATTACAAAAGAGAACAAAGCTAAGGCCATTCAAGCCACTGCTCGCAATGCAAAAGATGTGGGTTCTCCAGAGGTGCAAGTTTCTATCTTGACTGAGCGTATCAAAGAAGTCACTGAGCACGTAAAGGTGAATAAGCACGATTTTATGGCTCGTCGCGGACTCATGCAAATGGTTGGCCGCCGCAAACGTCTATTGAAGTACCTCGAGAAAACTGATTTTGAGCTTTACAAGTCAACAGTTGCCAAACTCGGTCTACGTAAATAATACGTCAATAATTAATACCCCCCTCGGGGGTATTTTTGTGTCTAAAAATCTATCAAAAATCAAAAAATCAAGCCAAGAAAAAGAGGAGAACTTCTAAAGCTCTCCTCGAATAAAAATAAAGGTGTGTAGTTACAAAATCTCATGTGTTCAGAAAAATCATTTTGTTTAGAAACATAGATAATTTTAGAAATTAATCTGGCCGGATTTCTCCAGCTCTTCCAGAATCTCATTTTCGTTATGTTTGTAGGTGTTGTATGCCACAAATTTAATGTCTTTTCTTCCGGTGGATTTAATATATTCCGCCAGAAGCTTCCTGACACAGTGTAATGATGCATCGCATACCACCTTCTCAATTTCTTCCGTTGTCGGGCGTACGGTTTTACGTACAAGCCGTTCAGCTCGATGATTAGGGGACATCCGTCTAAGTTCCTTAATGAACTCATCAAGTTCAGATGGCGCCACGTAGGTCATCTTCACCTTGCTTGAATCATTTTGACTCTCGAAGAGATTCACCTGCTTATCTCTTTTGGTTAACTGTTGATACAGGTAGCCAGAACCATTATTTAATACCGGCTCATCGTAGAGATTATTCAGCTGAAAACAAATTTTAGTATACCACTGCCTATTATATTTGAAGGGGTAGTGAATTATCGCAATATCGACATTCTTGTCGAGTCTGATTTGCTTCTTATAAGGAAGCCAAAAATCTTCTACAAAAGGCGTCACCTCTACTTTGCCACAAGGCACGCCATTCTTGTCGAGTCTCATGCGTTTTTCCTCCGGCAATTTACCCTTAACGATGGCGATTGGGTAAGAAATTTTTGCCGCATCGATTGGATCGTAGTTCGGCTCAATCTCTTTAGATAGCTGCTCTTCAATATAGGCTTCTCTGTGAGCAATATTAGTGTAGGACTTTCTTTGAGGCTTTTTGAATTTTGCATTCCCATGATTATTGGGAAGTTTCTTTTTTGAAACTACCAATTTCCATTCATTAGCTGGATTATTCCGGCCATCTTCATTTGAGTCTTCTTCAAAATTCAATACTGCATTCGTATCGGTGTTGATCATTTTTACACTCCTTTTCGTAAGGTGCATTCAGTGGCACTGTAAATACATACAGGCCGCAAGTAACAACTCTATTGTAACATAAACGATATAAAAATGCAAATTTTCGTAATAGCTCAGGACCTTTGCAACAAAATATTGCATAAAAATAAGGTAGCTCTT
>CAUQEK010000006.1:0-29515 GCA_963517385.1 uncultured Candidatus Saccharibacteria bacterium
CCACTCGAGGTTTACAGGTCTCAAAGTGTTGCACTTGAGGGGTTAGAGTAGGAAGTGGGGTTAATAGAGATATTTGAGGAATATTTGGAAAAACTATTAGAGATGTGGTGAATTTATGATAAGATAGAGATAGACGGAGAGTTACCCAAGTGGCTGAAGGGGGCGGTTTGCTAAATCGCTAGTGTGGGGAGACCTGCAGCGGGAGTTCGAATCTCCCACTCTCCGCCATAAATGTCGGATCGTAATAGACTCTAAAGAGTCTATTTTTTTTTAAGATAAATCTTAAAAAGATTCTCTGTCTTCTGCGACGTCGTCTCAAAAATGCAAGTACTTTTTCGAACTCCTCCTTGAAGGCGAATCTCCCACTCTCCGCCATTACATGTTATAATGTTAATAGTTAAAAGGTGCTAATATGGACGAAAAAATTGTAAAGTGGGAAGGTGAAGAATATATTTCACATAATAATGGTGCGGGGTGGTATGTGGGGCTATTTTCAGTGACCTTGGTTTTGAGTTTGCTTTCATTCTATTTACAGTGGTGGACTTTCTTGGCATTGGTGATCGTGTCAGCTTTGACTCTGTTGATTCTAGCGGTGAGGCCAGCCAGAAAAATTTCCTATACTTTGACCGATAAAGGTTTTACAGAGGGCGATAAATTTTATGCGTTTTCTGAATTTAAATCTTTTGGGATTTTACAGGATGATGTGCATTTTGCGATTGTTTTGACGCCAAGAAAGCGCTTGTCGCCAGCGGTGACGATTTATTTTCCAGAGAATAAGGGTGAAGGGATTGTCGATATGTTTGGTGCGAAATTGCCTATGGAGCCGGTGGAGTTGGATCTATTAGATAAATTGGTAAAAAGACTGCGTATTTAAAATATGTGATTTTTACCCAATAATAAAAAATCTAAATTTTAGGGGTACAAATCAAAAAGGAAATATGTTATAATATGAATGTCGTAATAAATACGATGCTCATTTAATTTCTAGGTGAATATTACTTTATGTGGTATTCACGCATGCACCCGTAGCTCAGCTGGATAGAGCGTTTGCTTGCGGAGCAAAAGGTCGTAGGTTCGAATCCTGTCGGGTGTACCAAATGAGATTATGAGAAAATCAGTTCCCTTTCGGAGCTGATTTTTTTGTGTGAAATATTTTGACGTGTTGGAAAATTTATGAATAAGCTTTTTGGGTTAAAAGAAGGTGAATTAGGAAATAACGATTTTTTTATTGGTTTGTAATTTGTTGTAGTTAAGAGTATTTTTTGCTAAAATAAGAGGTGGAAGCGTGGCCGAGTGGTTGAAGGCGCACGACTCGAAATCGTGTGGGCCGAAAGGTCTCGGAGGTTCGAATCCTCTCGCTTCCGCCATTAAAATAAAGAAGGCCTTTAGGTCTTTTTTTATTTTAATTTGCGAGAGGATGAGAACCGTAGGTTAGACCGGATGACGAAGCGAGTGAAAAATAAAAGTTTACTTTTATTTTTTTGAGCGAGGAGGAACGGAAAGATTTCGCGAAGCGAAATTTTAATCCTCTCGCTTCCGCCATAAATGTCGGAACCAAAAAGACTCTAAAGAGTCTTTTTATTTTTTAAGTTAAAATAAGGACCTATACGATTCTTATTTTTTTTATTCACTTCCCTTGCCAGTGAAAACGGCGGCGACAGTTTTGATGAGAATTTTAATATCGTAGGTGATACTCCAGTGATCAATATAGTAACAATCGAGACGAACGATTTTCTCAAAGTCGGTAATTTCACTGCGGCCGGAAACTTGCCAGAGTCCAGTAATACCAGGCTTAATACTAATACGGCGCTTGTGGTGGGCGGCATATTGATTATATTCGTTCACTGTTGGTGGACGAGTACCAACGAGCGACATGCTGCCTCCGAGTACGTTAAAGAATTGAGGTAATTCGTCGATGCTGGTTTTGCGAAGAATCTTACCGATTTTAGTAATGCGTGGATCATTCTTCATCTTAAACATAAAACCTTGCATTTCATTTTGCTCTTGCAAATCCTTGAGGCGCTCTTCGGCATTTTGATACATGGAGCGGAATTTGTAAATGTTGAAGAATTTACCATTACGGCCAACGCGTTTTTGTTTGAAGATAATAGGTCCTGGATCCTCTAGGTAAATTAATGGTGCGACAATAATACCAAAAAGAATACAAATCAGACATCCAACTAGGGCACCAAGAATATCCATGAGACGTTTGACGATTAATTCCCCATCGGTAAAGATACGAGGCGAAAGGCGAATTACGCTGGAGGTACCGAAGTCTTCGAGTTTAGTTTCAAGGGTTTCAATCGCAAAACTATCGATCGTGATAAGTGAATCGATACCCATTTTACTAACTAGTTCAATTAATTCGCGGATCTTTTCACGATCAGTATGGGCAACGCTAAAAATTACAAAGTCGACCTGATGACGCTTGAGATATTCAGTGGCCGGGGTGGTGAGTTCTTTTAAATCGTAAGCTTCGGCTGGATTAGTAATAGCTTCAGGAGTAAGTTTATTTTTGGTGAGAGGTTTTAATTTATAGAAAAGATCTTTACATTTACCAGAAAGCGAGCTAATACCGATAATTTCACAATCTTCAGCGTCGAGTTTTTGAATTTTACTAATTACACTACGAAGATTGCAACTATCAGTAAAAATTACAGTCTTTTTGGTATGATGTCCGAGGTATTCGCGTTTTAGAAAATGAATTAAATAAAGCGTAATGAAGGAAACTATGAAATTAACTGAGAAAAATGTGCCGAAAAAGAGACGTGGGATACTATTGCTTGTATGAGAGAGGTAAACGATGGCAGAGAAAATAATGGCCATAAACAGATTAGTGAGAAGAGCGGATTTAGCATGACGAAGAATACCACGTTTTTTAGTATCAGGATTACTGTGGTAGAAAGTAAAAACAATTAGATATGAAAGAAGAAGATAGAGGTAAATAGAGACGGTGCGAATATTGTAAAAGGCAATATCATTAGGTTCCCAGCCGAAGCGATAAAAGTAGGTAATTAAAAAAGAAATGGTAATGGCAAAAAGATTAGCGGTAAATAACTCAACACGACGATGATTTGACATATTGAATTTATTGTAACATAAATATTCAAATTTTACAGATTAAATAAAAAAATCACCCCTGTTAATGCTTATGATTGCAGAAAATATAAAATTATTTGCTAATAAAATATATCATATATGAGATATTTTAATTTGGAATATTTTGATGAATTTTATAGTTACAGGTAGAAATCAGGGGAGAAATTTAGTATAATTAAGAGAGAAAATTAATTGGATGGTGGGGTGAAGGAAGGCAAAATGGCAAGTATTTTTTCAAAAATTATTGCGGGTGAGATTCCCTGCTATAAAATTTATGAGGATGAAAAGACCTTGGCTTTTTTGGATATTCACCCAGAAACCAAAGGTCATACCTTGGTAGTGCCGAAACTCGAAGTCGACAAACTTTACGATTTGCCGGATGATTATTATCTGGATGTGATGAAAACCGTGAAGAAATTGGCGGCCAACATGGAGAAAGTTCTGGGGGCGAGGACTTTGATTAAGGTGATTGGCACCGATGTACCACATGCACATGTGCATCTAGTGACTTTTGATCCAAATTATAAATATGGCCAGGTGGTGGAAATTTCCGAAGCGGAAATGGCTGAAATTAGAGAAAAATTATTCTTAGAAAGTGAGGAGAACTAATGAAATTTGCTCCGGCATATAATCCGGCGGATTTTGAAGCGGATATCTACGCGGCTTGGGAAGCGGCGGGTAAGTTTTTGCCAAAAAAAGATGAAATTGAGGTGGATGGCAAGAAATCGAAACGCTATTCGATTGTAATGCCACCACCAAATGCGAACGGAAATTTGCATATTGGCCACGGTTTAACAGTGGCAGTGGAAGATTCCCTGACCCGCTATAACAGATTACGCGGACGCAGAACTTGGTATGTGCCAGGAGCGGACCATGCTGGTTTTGAAACCTGGGTGGTTTATGAACGTGAACTTGAAAAATCGGGTCGTTCCCGTTTTTCGATGAGTCGTGAGGAAATTTATAGTGAAGTCTGGAATTTTGTCCAGAGTAAGCGCGGCGATATGGAGCTGCAATTACGCGCACTCGGGGCTTCTTGTTCATGGCAGGACCTCACTTTTACCCTGGATGAAAATGTGGTGCGTCGTACTTATAAAACTTTCGAACAGATGTGGAAGGACGGTCTGATTTATCGTGGTGAAAAATTGGTAAATTATTGTACGAAACATCAGACGGCTTTTGCGGATATTGAGGTGGAATACAAGGATGAAAAAGGCATTCTCTATGAGATTAAATATCCATTCGGGCCGGGCGTGGACAGTGACGCTAAGGTGGAACTTCTAGATGAAAATGGTGAAGTCGAGAGAGTAATTGAGGGTGGTGTGGTAGTTTCAACCACGCGTCCAGAGACCTTATTCGGTGATACGGCGGTGGCGATTAATCCAAATGATAAGCGATATGAATTTTTGCATGGCAAGACTTTAATTTTACCGCTGACGGGTCGTGAAATTCCGGTAGTGTTGGATGAACATGCCGAGATGGGCTTCGGCACAGGGGTGGTGAAGATTACGCCGGCACATGATAATGATGATTTTGAGGTGGGATTGCGACATGATCTACCGAGAATTCAGGTGATTGGATTTGATGGTAAGATGTTGCCTGTCTGTGGTGAAGAAATTGCAGGACTTACAGTAGAAGAAGCACGTAAGAAGACGGTAAAAATGCTCGATGCGGCGGGGTTACTCGTGGGTGAGAAGAAAATGCAACATTCTGTGGCGCACTGCTATAAGTGTGGCACGGTGATTGAGCCGATGTTGAAAGAGCAGTGGTTTATTGATACTTCGAAGCTAGCAAAGATGGCGATTGAACGCTTAAATAATAATGAAATTAAGTTTTATCCAGAGAATAAGCAGAAAGTTTTGATTAATTATCTCGAGGGGCTGAAAGATTGGAATATTTCACGTCAGATTCCTTGGGGGATTGCGATTCCGATGTTCCATAAGATCGATCCAAATGCGGAGGGTGAAGAATGGGTGTTCGATACTAGAACTCATCTGTTTGAGATTGAAATCGGCGGCGTAAAATATCGTCGTGATGAAGATACTTTTGATACGTGGTTCTCTTCTTCGCACTGGCCAATTGTTTGTACGAACTGGGAAGAGGGCTTCAAAAATGAATTCTATCCGTTAAATGTAATGGAAACCGGGGCAGATATTTTGTTCGCCTGGGTGGCCAGAATGATTATGATGGGGGTTTATGTAACGGGCGAAGTGCCATTTCGTGAGGTCTATCTGCATGGTCTAGTTTTGGATGCGAAGGGTAAAAAGATGTCGAAATCCAAGGGTAATGTGATTAACCCAATGGAGATGATAGAGAAATATGGTTCAGATGCGTTCCGTATGGGAATCTTACGTGGTCGTTCGGCGGGTCTGAATCAAGCTTTTTCAGAAAACTCGGTTATTTCGAGTCGCAATCTTTGTAATAAATTGTGGAATGTTTCACGTTTCGTGCAAGGAATGGTGGATGAATCTGCAGTGGACTCAACAGAGACAAGCGTTGTAGAATATACAACGGAAAATGCGGGTGAAGACTGGATTTGTCATGAAATTAACCGGGCTAGCTCGATGCTTGAACAGGCGATGAGCGAATATCGTTTCTCTGAGGCGGTGGAAATTGTCTATAGTTTAGTTTGGGATAAATACGCGGATTGGTTCCTAGAGAGTCAGAAGATTTTTAAGAATATTCCTTTACTTAAGAAGACTTTAGAAAATGTTTTGATGATGATGCATCCTTTTGCGCCTTTCGTAACAGAGGTGATTTGGCAAAATCTTTCTTGGACTTCTGGTATGGTGATCGACGCGGGTTGGCCTGAAATTATGAAATATGATGAGATTTCAGCGATGAATTTTGAACGGATGATTGAGGTGGTGACGAAGATTCGTGCGACGAACAATTCCCTGTCGCTTCTAAATAATAATAAGAAATTCGGCTTACTCTTCGGTGAAGATGTAATGGCGATCGAAAATACTTTGCTTTTGAAATTCTTATCACACGTGCCTTATATTTCCTCGACTAATGGTACGCCGAGAGGTTTGAAATTAGCGATTGCAAACCACGAATTATATCTCGATGTGACAGCTGAGGTGATAGCTAAGTATAAGGATGAACTGACGGAGAAGATTTTAGCAGTAGGTCGAGAACTCGATGGATTAAATTCGCGCATGATGAATCCAAGTTATGTGGAAAGAGCTCCGGCGGAATTGGTAAGAGAGACGCGTAATCTGATCGCAGAAAAAGAAAAACTGATCGAAGAAATGAAGATGCAGCTAAATGTGATCTAAGGAGTTCGATGATTCCCTGCTAAATATCAGAGGTAGATGTAATTTACTTAGAGAAAAACTTCGGTGATAAGCCGAAGTTTTTCGTGGTATTCAATATAAAAGCTGAGAGTTAAGTTTAATGATTGTTTGACTCAGAGGCTATAAAATAAGCTTAATGCGCGTTTATGGCTATAAAAGCAAAATAAGTAGTGTAATTCCCTGTTAGTTTATAGTTTTATAGAGGAATATTAGCATCCTTGATAGAATTTTGATGATATATTTAGCCTTATTTTAACATCCTAGATATAATTTTCACGTAAAATTTAGCTTACTTTTAGCATCCTAAAAAGAAGTATTTTTTATTTTATAAAATTTAGACACAAAAATACTATGCGCTATTTTAAGGCTATAATATTCCCTCTCCATGTGAAAAAATGGCGTGAAAATACTATGCTTCCCTGTTAAGCACATGAAAAATCTTGTACAGTGTAAAATACTAATGTTTAATGCTTGACAAATAAGCATAAACATTTCCTAATAAGGTACTGATCTGTTCTTTTATGACCCAATTACCGAGGCGCTATCGTATTTAAAATTATGTGTTCCGTTAAAAAAATTCGATAATTGTTATGTCTATATTAGCGTGAGCGGGTTGCTAAGTCAAGTGGGTTCTAAATATAGGGAAGATTTGAAATAAACTTATGCACTTTCTGGAAAAGTCGGGGGAATAATGGTGGAAAAGATTGATATTGATATTATGGGATTAGATTGGATAAGGGAATTAATGCAAAAAATGCACGGGTTGGGATATTCGGGCTTGGATCTGGTTATTAGTTTAGGATGTATAGGAATTTTCTGGAAGGGAACTAGTTCAAAAAATGCACGGGTTGATCGGGTGATTTTTTGGGTTATGTTGGAAAGGGAAGAAGGTTATGTTAAAATGTGGTTGTGGCATATATTAGAAAGTTTAAGACAGGTTCCGGTGCGACTGGTGTACAAGTTTGCTATAAAGAGCATGGCAAGGTTGTGAAGCTGGTTCATGTGGGTTCAAGTAACTCAGAGCTCGGGCTAACGAAACTTCTAAGAAAGGCCCAAGATATTATCGATGCAGGGAAGCGCAGGCTTTTCTGATTGGATGATCGCAAATTAAGGTTATTTTTGATTGATTGTTAAATTTGTTCAAGGAGCGATTTAATAGGTGCGGTTAAAAATAACTAAATTTGGTTTATTTTTGATGGATTGCCGTCAGAAATTTTTGGTTAGCCACTGTAAGGAGGTTTATTTTTTATGTGGTTTTTCGATTTATTGGTACTGGATTTGGTCTTTAGGGTAGATTTATTTTGACTTAGATTGGTTTGGTCTTCTGAGTAGTTTTATTTTGACTTAGATTTTTAGTTTTTACTAATTTTGTTTATGCTTGAAAAATTTAGATTTATTGATATGATTTGAATTAGCTTGAATATTTATTCGACAGAGAAACATTGGTTTAGCACATTAGGAGGTTGAAATGAAAATTACGGAAGCAAGTGCAAAGTTACTGAATCCATTTTATGATGAGATTAGTGACAATCTTTATTTACAACTACAATTAAAACATGTAGAAAAATGTGGTAGGATTTGTTACCTGAGCGAGCCGAAAGACCCAGAGGGAAGCACGGATAAGTTTATTCGGATGTTGATTAAAAATGGTCATGAGTCGCCGCTGGAACATGGTGGGTGCACATTCAAGATTGTGACAGATCGGGCGATTTCGCAGGAAGTTGTCAGACACCGCTTGGCTTCTTATTCGCAGGAATCCACGAGATATTGTAATTATGCGAACGGGAAATTCTCTCGAGAGATTACAGTAATTGAGTCGAGTGGACTGGCGGAGAATGAGGCAAGGGAATGGCTGGACGCGATGGAACATTTGGAGAGAACTTATCTACTGATGATCGACAGCGGGGTGAAGCCAGAAAAAGCGCGCGATGTATTGCCGCTTTGTTTAAAAACGGAGTTGATGATGACGGCGAATTTTAGGGAATGGCGACATTTTCTTAAATTACGTGGTTCGAGAATGGCGCATCCGGGAATTCGGAAAATTGCTAAGCAGATTTATGAAGTTTTTCAGCGGGCGATTCCGGTGCTAGTGGAAGATATTGAAATTTTTCATGATGATGCTGAATAATTTTGAAGGTAGATTTTTCTAAAAAATAATTACCATTGAGTAGAATTTTGTTCAACCAAAAAGACTCGCGGAGGACGAGTCTTTTTTACGTGCTGAAATTTCTCGGAGAGTGAGAGAGGGGAGAGGGAATTATCGGTTAACTACGAATGTGAAGTTGGGGTGTACGAAATTTATTTACTAACCATAATACGGGACTATATACGTAATCGAGCTAGTTAGTTTAATCTGAAATTACAGTGCGGCCTTGTAAGTGAAGTAGCCTGGCTTGCTGTTAGTTGGGTCGTCGATACGGAGGTAATTTGCGTTGCTATTGTAGTAATTGTAGACGGTTCCGGCACCACCGACGAGTTTATTATCATCATCGAAGACGTAGGATTTATCGGCAGATGGTTTAACGACAAATTTTTCAGATACATAGATGGTAGTAAGCTCACGGTTTTGGTAGAACATGTAGTAGAAGCTATTAACGTTTGACGTATCAAAACCAGAAAGATCAATAGTAGTTAATTTATAATTACGATTGAAGAGACTGCTCATCTGAGTTAATTTATTAGTGGTTTTTACGCCAGTAAGATTAAGAGAGGCTAGATTATTACAGTCACTGAAGGCACTAGACATTGTAGTAACATTTTCAAGATTAAAGTGGCTGAGATCGAGGTTAGTAATTTTTGCACTATAGAAAGCCATATAGAAATCTGTGAGGTTTGGTGTGCGGAAGGATGAGACATTAATGGATGTACCAGGGAAACTATAGAACATTTGAGACATAGTAGTCAGGCTGCTGGTATCGAATGGGAGATTAAGTTCGTAATTAGACGGGATATTTGGCATTTGGGCGAACATTCTAGACATGTCGGTAACTTTTGAGGTATTGAAGGTGGCTGGGAAGGTGATTTTAGTGGTTTTAGTTTTATCGAACATAGATGTCATGGTAGTAGCTTCTGGTGCACCTACGAAATTAGTTACATCAATCTCGTTAATATTAGATTCTTTAAACATATTAGCCATGGTTATAACTTTTTCAGTATTAAAATCCGAACCGAAGATAGCACTTTGATTCGGATGAGATTCAAAGGCGAGTTCGAACATGTTTTCCATATTTGTTACATTTCTAGTATTGAGATTAAAGACTTGAGGATCCTTCATGTAATAAACTCTTCTAAACATGTAAGACATATTTGTCACATTTCTAGTATCAAAACCTGCAGTAGGAAGATTCTTGATATAGGATTCATTAAACATATGATTCATGTCGGTAACTTTACTGGTGTCAAAGACTGCTGGATAAGTAACATTAACACTATTACTAGTGCGATCAAACATGTAGGCCATATTGGTGACATTTTTAGTATTAAAGGCTGAAAGATCGAGAGTAGTAAAGCGCGTATTGGAGAACATGTAACTCATATCAGTAACTTTTTCAGTATTAAATTTCGCGGTGTTAGTAAAGTTACGAAAAGCAGTAGCATCGTTAAACATGTAACTCATGTCGGTAACATTTTTAGTATTAAAATTTGAAAAATCGAGGTCTTTTAGATACCAACAGCCGGCAAACATACGGCTCATATTGGTGACTTCATCCGTTTTGAATTTATCGCCAAGAATAATATTCTCAAGATAATAGCCGCCTTCAAACATGGCAAACATATTGGTCACTTTACTAGTATCGAAGTGTTGACCAAGATTTAAGGTTTTGACGTTATAAATTTTACGGAACATGCCTTCCATATTGGTAACATTTTTGGTAATAAAATTATCACCCAAAATAATATTGTTGAATTTGCTGTATTTATAACGTTGAGTTTGGTCATTACCGATAAGATAGCTCATGTCAGTAACTTGTTCGGTATTAAAAGAAGAAAGATTAAGTGAGGATTCAGTGTCAGTTTGAATATTCTTGAACATGGCACGCATCTTTTTGAGCTTGGAATTATTAGCCTTGGTTGGCATATAAAAATAGGTATAACTTCGCGAATAATTTTCGAACATACTCTCTGCGTCGGTGAGATTTACGAAATTGGCCTTACTGAAGTTAATCATGGTGGTGTTGGAATTTTTATACATGGAATTAGTAGAGGTGGTATACTGACCAAAGTTTTCGGAAGCAGTATAGCTGCTATTGAAAGAAATTTGACTGCCTTCAAAAAGTGAAGTCATATCAGAGCTATTTTCAATAAAGTTGCCGGAGATGTAGGCACTATAGCTGCGTTTACCATTATTTTTAAAGGTTTTATTGGTGGAAATAGGGCCGGTGGTATTGAGGATTAGATGTGGATCAACGTTGGCATCTTCAAACATTGAATCAACATTAGTTGGATTAGATTTGGCAATAGCATTATAAAGATAAGCAGGAATATTTATCTTGTAGTAAGAAGATTCAGACTTGCTGAGGCTATCGATTTTGTAATAGAAATGAGAAAAATTTTTAACTTTAGAGAAATCAAGAAGATTATTGGAAGGCCAAGCGGAAAAGATGTCATAGTAAAGATTCGCAAGGCCAGAAAACATATAGGACGAATCTTGATTCGCAATGATGTGGTGAGCATTAGACCAGACGGTGAGATCGTAGCGATTACTATAATTTTTGACGGCGGTGAGATAGACTGGTTCTTCAGAGTTTTCAATAGAAACTTTTACGGTTTTCTTGTTTGTGCCGGATGGTTCAGTTTTAGCGAATTTAAAACTGGAAATTGGTGAAGGTAATTCAGTGGTTGGGTCATTGAGGATTGCGGAATCAGTAATATCAGTGACTTCGCGGATGGCTTTATTAAAATCACGTCCGGTGACCAAGGTAGAAGAGATCTCATCGTTTACGATGAGAGAAAAAGTAATATCGCCAACGTATTTTCCGGAGACGATTTGTTGATTGGCGCGGGCGAAAAGATTAGCTTTATAAATAAAACCATCTGTAGGGGTGGCAGTGTCGGATTTTTTTAGAAGAGTAGGGGCGCTAGGTTTGCCGATAGCATAATAACTTGAATCGCATCTATTAGTCGCGCCATATGGTTGGCTACAGAATCCCCAAATATTGATACCATCGGAAGGAAAACCGTAGTAGGAATTTTGCTTCAGAGGTTTAAGAATAGAATTTGGTGCTTTTTCGTTGGTAAAATTACCATTTTCATCACCACCAGAAACGTAGAGAGAGTAACCAGCAATACTACTGGTTTTAGCAATAGCTTGCATGCCGGAAGCACGGAGCATAATTTGCTCGGTACCTTGAGGAGTGAGGTCGATATTAAAATCACCGGTAACAGTTAGGGAAGCAGCTGGATCTTCTGCGTAGACGGCTTTTGGGGAATTAAAAATCACAAAAACCGACCCAAGTAGGGCTAGAAAGATAAAACTTTTCTTAACCAAAAAATTAATTCGGTTAAGATCTAAAAGTCTCAACACAAATAAACCTCCAATAAACTAATTATGCTTAATTATATATGAAACTAGTCAGATTTTCAAATAAAAAAAGAAATTGAGATTAAAAATGCTGCTGATATAAGGGATATTTGAATGATAATTTGGAGATTATTTAATCTCGGAACGAGGAAGGATATTGAGCTTATACGGGTCGGAAGGTTGGACGCCGGATTGAATTTCGTAGTAAGCGGCGGAGGCGACCATGGCGGCATTATCGCCAGAGAATTTTGGTAATGGAAAATAACATTTGAGACCGTGGAATTTTGATTCGAGTTTTTTGGCGTCTTCGCGCAGGGTTTGATTAGCAGAGACACCACCAGCAATGACGAGGGATTTAGTCTCGGGATTTTGCTTAATGGCGGTAGTGATTTTTTCGAGGAGAATATCAGTGACGGCCTGGTCAAAAGAGGCAGCGAGATCAGCCTTGGTGGTTTCGTCGAGCAATTCAGCGAGCTTGGAGGAAGGATAGGAAATTGGGACGTTGACTAGATTTTGGACGGTGCGAAGGAAGGCGGTTTTGAGACCGGAGAAAGAAAAGTCGAGAGAATTGGCGAGTGGGTGAGGAAAAGTAAAACGATGGGAATCGCCAGATTTCGCGAGCTTAGAAATAGCTGGTCCACCTGGATAAGGGAGACCGAGAATTTTAGCGATTTTATCAAAACATTCACCGACGGCATCATCACGGGTGGAGGCGATGATTTCGAAATGGTTGTGATGTTTCATGCGAATGATTTGGGTATGTCCACCGGAAATAACGAGGGCAAGGAGAGGGAATTCAGGTTTTTCGGTGAGCCAGTTGGCATAAATATGGGACTTGAGGTGATGTACTGGATAAAAAGGAATATGGTGTAAAATACTGATAGTGCGAGCAGAAAGAGTGCCGACGAGAAGTGAGCCAAGTAGACCTGGCGTGTGGGTGACGGCGATGGCGTCAATCTTGGACCAGTCATTCGGTTTTAGACCGGCTTCGGTGAAGGCGCGATGGATGACCGGCTGGATGGCTTCGAGATGGGAGCGCGCAGCAATTTCGGGAATTACACCACCGTAGCTCGCGAAGATATCGATTTGAGAAACTACGACATTGCTCAAAATTTGATCACCATTTTCGACAATAGCGGCTGCGGTTTCATCACAAGAGGTTTCGATACCCAAAATTTTCATGAGTAAATTATACCACGAACAGGGAAGAATGGCCTAGGATGGGTGGACTATGATGGATTTATTTTTGAAGTGGAGAGGGGCTAATTAAATTAGCGGTTTGGTTGTTTGATAGAATCGATAGGATTTTTGCCGGCGGCTTTGAGTGATGGAATAGTGCCAGAAATGAAGCCGGTGAAAAGGGCGACACCGAGAGCGATGGCAGGAATTTCTGGGGAGAAGTAAATTTTGAATTCGGTAAGGAAGGCGGTGACGAGAAGTGCGGCATAACCGATAATGAAACCGAGTACGGCACCTGAGAGGTTAAGGAGAATGGATTCGAAAATAAACTGTAGGAAAATATTAAAGTGAGTGGCACCGATGGCTTTTCGAACACCGATTTCATGAGTGCGTTCGGTAACTGTGGCAATCATAATACTAGTGATACTGATAGATCCAACGATGATGGAGATAATGGCAATAATTGAAAGTAGGACGGTAATGAGCTTGATATTGGAAGAAGCTGGGTGGGAAATTTGTTCTTCGGAGGCGAGTTGGAAGGCGCCAGCGAGGTTAGGATTTTCGGAAAGTTTTTTATTCAGAGAATCTTTAATAGAAAGCATGGTGGTATGATCTGGTAATTGAATGAGAACTTTTTCGATAATCGGGTTTAAGGTAGCTAACTGATCGAAATTGACTAGACCGACTTGATTGAAATTAAAACGGGTAAAATTGCGAGGATTGTCTTGGTTTTCGAGAACACCGGTGACAATGTAACGTTCGCCTTTGATATTGACGGTTTTGCCAATACTTTCGGCGGTGCCGAAAAGTTGAAGGGAAAGGTTGTGACCCAGGACGATAGTTTTGAGGCTAGCATCGCTTTGGAAAGAACCGGTTTTGATTTTGAGACCGAGAATTTTGAGAGCGGATTCGTTGACGCCAAGAATATTACCATTAGCGACGAGATTATCGCCAGAAAGATTACAGGTGATAGGAGCAAGAGGTGAAACGGCGGCAGTGGTATTAATGGACTTTTGGATCAGTTCGACAGTTTCTTTGCTAAAAGGGGAAGAAGTGAGGGGTTTGGCAGTGAGAATAGAAGAGATGTCGGTAGACTCCTCGGGTTTTTGCTGGAGCACAAGAAGTGCATCATTAGTTTCGGATTTAACAAGATTTTTGAAACTGCCGATAATACCAAAAGTGTAGACGATGCTAGCGATACCAATAGCGATACCAAGAGAGGTGAGAAAAGTACGTAATTTTTGGCGCTTCAAAGAAGAGCGGGCGATGGCGTAATTTGTGCGAAGCAACAATGACATTATTTGTGACCTTTCTTTTTTGCAGATTTTTTAGTGTGAGACTTAGCGGAATTATTTTTAGCGGATTTTTTGCCGAAATTAAGATTAAATTTGAGTGCGGAGTTAGATTTATTACGCTTGATTGGAGTAATAGTAGCAATTTGGGAAACACGCTCAGTTTTTTCTGGTTCAGTTTCTAAAGTCTTGGTGGTTTCTGGTTCGGTTGCTTCGGTTTCAGGTTTAGCTGGAGGGAAATATTCCTTGACTGGAGTGGGTGTTGGTTTTTTAGTAGAATTTGGAAGTTCAGAAACAGTGCCAAGGTTGTAGGAAAGAGGTTTTTCGACAGATTTTTCAGTAGGTTTTTCAGGGGTATTTGGAATGAATTTTGGCTCAAAAGGATTAACGGTGGATTCTGGGCTACGGGTAATTTTGGGACGAGGAATTTCAGGTTTTGGTTCTGGTGCAACGCGAGGAGCTTCGGGTTTAATGACGTGAGATGTCTCAGATTTAGTAACACGAGGTGCTTCAGGCTTAGTAATACGAGGCGCATCCGCATTAATAATTTGAGGGGCTTCTGGCTTAGAGGTTTTGGAATTGAAGTGAATATCAATGCGTTCTGGAAGATTATGGTCGGCGACGAACTTGAAGTCGCGATCAATCGAGCCATCAATCATATGAAGTACGCGAGTAGCGTACTTGGTGAGGGCTGGGTTGTGAGTCACCATAATAATAGTATTACCGGCTTGGTGGACACGGTGAAGTTCCTGCATAACAGCTTCGGAGCTCTTCGTATCGAGACTGCCGGTCGGCTCATCGGCGAGAATAATTTCCGGATTGGCGACCAGGGCGCGAGCAATGGCGACGCGTTGCTTTTGGCCACCGGAGAGTTGGTACGGGTAATAATATTCTTTAGTTTGGAGATCGAAATTTTTCAGAGTTTCGGAAGCCTTAATGATGGCTTTGGTATGACTGACGCCGGCGTAAATAAGAGGAAGAGCGACGTTCTCAAGAACCGTGAGGGTAGGAATGAGGTTATATTCCTGGAAAATAATACCAATTTTTTGGGAACGAAGTTTGGCGAGACGACGACTGCTAAAATGCGAGGTTGGAGTTTGATTTAAGAAATATTGGCCAGAGGTGGGGTGGTCGAGAAAACCGAGAATGTTAAGTAACGTGGTTTTACCACAACCGGACGGACCCATAATCATGATGAATTCGCCAGGTTTGACCTGTAAATAGAAATTTTGCAATGCGTAAGATTCCGCTTCGCCGATGCCAAAAACACGATTAATATCATGCAGTTCGATCAAATTATTTGGGGATGTTTGTTGATTGTTTACCTCTTGTGCCATTAGTCTTATTATAAACTAAAAAGAAAAATATGTTATGATTATGTAGAAATTTATTGGGTTTTTATGGCAAAGAAAAAAAAGTCGAAGAAAAGTGGGGTAAACCAAAAGAAAAATCATAATCATGCTAAGAAAAAAATGGCGGTGAAGGATTTTTCTGAGGCTAAAAATTTGGTAGAAAAAGCAGAAGCGGTTTCGAATAAAGTCGACTTAAATGTGATGCCGGAAAAGGAAACTGAAAAATTAGCAAAAGCGGAATCGAAAAAAGCGGAAGCGGTTTTAGAAAAAGCAGAAGCGGAATTGGATAAAACAGAAACGACTTCTGAAAAAGCGGAAGCGGAATTTCCTGATAGATCGAAAAAGCTAAAGACGAAAAAATCAGACAAAAATAAGGTGCCGCTTTGGGCAAAAATTGTGATGATTGCTTTGTCGGTGATTTTGGTTTTGATTATTGCGGCAATCACTTTGGTTTATATGTTGCTTTCACATTCTACAGCGGTATTTAAGGGTAACCCGATGGATATTTTGATTAGTTCAGAATTAAAGAAGGATGAAAATGGACAGACGAATTTCTTGATTTTTGGTACTTCGGAAGATGCAAAAGGTCACGGTGGGCAAGAATTAACCGATTCGATTTTGGTGGCTTCGATTAATCAGGAATACAAAACGGCGAAAGTTTTTAGTGTGCCACGTGATTTATGGGTAAATTATTCGGTGGCAGGAAGTGAGCCAATGAGCTGTACGGTGGGAGACAGGGGGAAGATTAATGCGACCTATTTATGCGCATTAGAAGAATATAAGAATTCGATGAGTGTAAGCAACGCGAAGGATGCGGCATCATTATATTTCGCGAAGAAAACTTCGGAAGTGACAGGTCTTTCGATGCATTATTATGTGGCGGCGGACTGGAGTGCAGTGAAGATGATCGTGGATAAAATTGGGGGAATTGATGTGGATGTTTATGCGGATGACGAAGATGGGATTCACGATTCTTGCCAAAATATCGATTTGAAAAAAGGCATGTATTATAACATGAAAGGTGATCTCGCAATGAAATTAGCGAGAGCGAGGAATGCAGCTTGTAAACCTGGGGATTATGGATTGTCACGTAGCAATTTTGACCGCGAGATTAATCAACAGAGAATTATGAATGCGATTAAAAATAAGGTGAGTAGTATCGGAATTTTGATGAATCCGGGTCAAGTGATGAGTATTATTGACGGGCTGGGAGATAATCTGCGAACTAATATTGTGATGTCAGAAGTAAGAACTTTGATTGATTTTGGTACGAAATTAGAAGGGGGAATCCAGCCAATTTCGACGGTTGATCAATTTGGCACAGGAAGAATTGGACTGTCGAGTGTGGTGATTCCGGCAGGGGCTTCAACTTATTCAGAAGGATCGTTATATAATTATACGAATTTCCAGAAGTATCTACGTAGCCAGATTGTGGTGCCGAAGGAAATTAAAATAGAGAAATAAAAAAAGCTCGACATTGATAGTCGAGCAAGGAATGCTACGGTTGCTTGTTTTTTGAGTTGTTTAATGTGATTAGCTATACACGTTACACGTGCATCGTGATACGAAATAGGCAAATATTGAAGTCCTACGTACTTTAACCTGTATCTTTCTTACATCAGGTCCACACCAGAACGTTCTAACGCCATCTGCCCCTATTGCAGACATTTCTTCCCATACAACATTGCCATTCCGATCGAGCATTCTAACATCATTGGTCACTCCCCAGCTATTATTGTACATAGCAATGGTGATTTCTCTTCCATTGTGGCGACCCATATTTACTGTATCTGTATAATACGTATATACAGTTACATTTTCATTTGCGGATGCTGTGAATGCTATTGTGAAGACAAAAATTAAAAGTGCAAGAAAAAACGAAAATCTTCTTCTCATTTGATTATCCCCCTTTAAAAATATTAAACAACCATAGCTGATGTAATTTTAGCATATTATTCTTAATAAGTATTTATAAAATATAAATTTTGTTTTAGAATAAACATATAAAAACTAACCTTAAGGAGAATAAATGGCGGGAAGAGAAAATAAAAAACGATTTGTAGGGTTAAATACGGCTTTACTATTAATTTTAGGTGTAGTGTCCGGAGTTTTGACGGTTTGGGGTGTGAGTCAAATTAAGACTGCAATGCGTGCAGGAGTTGATGTGGACAACGTGCCAGCGATTTGTCATGATGGAACCGAAAAGCACGAGAAGTTGGTGTTAAAAAATGCTTGGCTCTGCGAAAAATCGGAAGAAAAGAAAAAGGAAGATGTAACGAATAACGAATCGGCACTGTTTATTTTTGATCGCATGAATCACATGACGGAATTAAGTATATCTGCAACAATGATAGCGACTATAGTAGTGGGCAGCATGGTGACACTCGGATCTTTTGTTTCGGCGTTGGTATATTTTTTGCATAATAAAAATAATCGCTAAAATCAGTAAAAATAAAATAAGACCCTCTGGGTCTATTTTATTTTAATGGCGGAAGCGAGAGTGTGAGGCTTTTGCTTCGCAAAACCCTTCCGTTCCTCCTCGCTCGGAAAAATAAAAGTAAACTTTTATTTTGTCACTCGCTTCGTCGTCCGGTCTAACCTACGGTTCTCATCCTCTCACAAGTTAAAATAAAATAAGACCCTCTGGGTCTATTTTATTTTAATGGCGGAAGCGAGAGGATTAAAATTTCGCTTCGCGAAATCTTTCCGTTCCTTCTCACTCGCAAAATGAAAATAAATTTTCTTTTGTCTCGCTTCGTCGTCCGGTCGAACCTACGATTCTCATCCTCTCGTTAGATTTAAAAAAAGACTAGTAAACTAGTCATTTCTTAAATCTGGCGGAAGCGAGAGGATTCGAACCTCCGATACGGTTCCCCGCATACACGCGTTCCAGGCGTGCTCCTTAAACCACTCGGACACACTTCCAACAATTTTCTATATTATAACAGAATTTAGGGAGAAAATGAAGAAAAGTCTGAGAAAATAGACTATTTTTATTTATTGTTTATGCTAATATGAAGGTATGTAAAAGTTAATGGAGTGGGCGAAAGGAGAGGTGTCCCATGAAAAATAAAGACGAAAAACAAAAAGAGAAGCATAAATGTAAGTATATCTTCGTGACCGGCGGAGTACTTTCTGGAGTAGGAAAGGGAATTACAGCAGCTTCGATCGGGGCTATTTTGAAAGCTAAGGGTTTCAAGGTGACAATGCAAAAGTGCGATCCATACTTGAATGTGGACGCGGGACTTTTGAACCCAGTGGAGCACGGAGAATGTTATGTGACTCATGATGGCGTGGAAACGGATCTTGATCTTGGTCACTATGAACGTTTTTTGGATTTTGAAACGAACCGTTACTCAATTACGCTTTCGGGTTCGATTTTTAAAGAATTGATTGAAAAAGAACGCGCGGGAGGTTTTCATGGTAAAACCGTACAGTTGGTGCCGCATTTCACTGAGTTAGTGCAAGAGAAAATTATGAATGCTTCGAAAAATTCGGATATTCATATCGTAGAAATTGGCGGTACAGTGGGTGACTATGAAGGTCTGTCATTCATTGAAGCAATTAGGTTGTTCGGCAATAAGGTGGGGCGTCGAAATTGTCTTTACGTAAATGTAGTTTATGTGCCATGGATTAATACTTCTAAGGAATTAAAGAGTAAGCCAGCACAAAATGCGTTAAAGGATTTACGTGGATTTGGGATTATTCCAGATGTGGTGGTGTGTCGTACGGAAAAACCAGCACCACGCGAAATTTGTGAAAAAATTGCAAGATTTTCGGGAATTCCAGATGAGGCGGTCTTGAATCTGCCAGATATTGATTCGGTGTATGATGTGCCGTTTAATGTTTTGAAATCTGGGGTGTTAGAGATTTTGAATGATTTTGTGGGGGACGACAAAGAGCCGGATATGTCGGATTGGGAAGAATTTTCCAAGAAGCGAGCGCAGAAAAACGCGCGAACCGTGAAGGTGGGACTGGTGGCAAAGTATGTGGGGAATGAAGATACCTACATTTGTGTAACGGAAGCTTTGAAGGCGGCAGCGGCTTGGAATGATGTGAATTTGGATTTGCGCTGGATTAACGCAGAAAAAGTCGATGAAAAAACATTAGCAGAAGTCGATGGTTTAGTGGTGCCGGGCGGTTTTGGTAATCGTGGAGTGGAGGGAAAAATCGCGGCAGCAAATTATGCTCTGGATCACGATGTGCCTTATCTCGGATTGTGTCTCGGGATGCAGGTGGCTTGTATCGCGAGCGCGAGAAGAGCAGGGCTTAAGCATGCGAATTCGGAAGAATTTGATAAAGAGACGAAAGAGAATGTGATTTATTTGATGAATGGCCAGGAGGGGAAGGAGTCGACGGGTGGCAGCATGCGTCTCGGAGATTTTCCGGCAAAATTGGTCAAGGGAAGTAGAACAGCTAAGATCTACGGAAAAACTAATATCGTAGAACGTCATCGTCATCGTTATGAAGTAAATCAAAAATTTTTGAAAGAAATTGAAAAAGGGGGAATTGTAGTTTCGGGAACTTCACCAGATGGAAAGTTGGTGGAATTTGTGGAAGCGCCAGGGAAGAAATTCTTTGTGGCGACTCAAGCACATCCAGAATTTAAATCGAGACCTTTACATGTGCACCCATTATTTATGGAGTTCATCAAGAGTTTATAGGTTTAGAATCTTTCGGGATTTGATAAATTTTAAAAATTAATTCTAGGTTGGGATATTTTAGTTGAGTTTAGTATGTGATTTTTGTATTTTTTCGAAAAATGTTGTGTAATTAAAATTGTGATAAAATAGAGGTATGGAAGAAATTCAAAATACCCTAAAAAAGACGATCGTCGAACTATACGCCGTAGAAATGGATGTAGTTTTGACGCCAGCACCAGAGAATACTGGATGCGACTTCGCGACCAATGTGGCGATGTTATTAGCGAAAACATTAAAGAAAAATCCGATGGAAATCGCGGAAGGAATCGTGCGTAGACTTGGCGAGACGGATTTGGAAGTGGAAATCGCACGGCCTGGGTTTTTGAATTTCAAATTAAGCAATAAGAATCTTCTAAAAAATATCGATAAGTTCGAAAAAGATTTTACAAAAAATATATCATCAGACGAATATTCTGGTCAGACAGTAATTTGTGAATTTTCGGATCCAAATCCATTTAAGGTGTTACATGTCGGCCATCTTTATACTTCGATTGTGGGGGAAGCGATTTCACGCGTGATTGAATATGCTGGTGGTAAAGTGGTGCGCGCAAATTTCGGCGGTGATATCGGTCTGCACGTAGCAAGGAATATGTATGGAATGCTACGTAAAATTGACCAAATTCCGACGGATTTGACACCAGAGAAAGTGGCGGATTTACTGGCAGAATGTTATGTGTTTGGTACCAGGGCTGATGAGGATGATGCAGAGGCACACGCGGAAATCGTGAAATTAAATAAGATGGTTTTCGAAATCGCGGAAGCAGGGGAAGGTGCGGATTATAGTAACGACCCGGAACGCGCCAGAGTAGCGAAACTATATTTCTGGGGTCGCAAGAATAGTTACCAATATTTTGAAAATTTCTATAAGCGTTTGCAGGTGAAATTTGATAAATATTACCCTGAATCGACGGTGGCGAAGACTGGTTTGGAAACCGTGCACAGGGAACTAAAGAACGGCGTGTATGAAATGTCGGATGGGGCAGTGGTTTATCGTGGCGATAAGCATGGACTCCATACCAGGGTATTCATTAATAATAACGGTTTACCAACTTACGAAGCCAAAGATACGGGTTTGATTTTTGAGAAATATAAAGATTACCATTTTGATAAATCGATCATTATTACTGGTAATGACATTATTGAATATATGAAAGTGGTGCTTTCAGCAATTTCACAATATGCGCCGGAACTTTCGAGTAAGACTTTACACATTACGCACGGCCAGGTGAAATTGCCAGGTAATGAAAAGATGTCTTCGAGAAAAGGCAACTTCTTACGCGCGATTGACGTGATTGAAATGGTACGCGAAGCGATGGAAAAATCGAGTGATGAGAAAGTTTTGATGGGGGCTCTGAAGTATGCATTCGCTAAATACAAAATTGGCGGAGATATTATATTTGATATAAAAGAGTCAGTTTCGATGACGGGAAATTCCGGTCCATATCTGCAATATTCGGCAGTGCGTGCGAAGAAAATTCTGGGTAAAATTTTCAGCGGTCGAATCGGTGGGGAGCTAAATAAAGTTGAATCGGAGGCTGAGGCTTTAATTTCAGAAAATGATTCGGCGGAAAAAGAAGAGAAATATTTAGCGGATATTTCGATTTACGAACGTAATTTGATGAAGAAGTTGATGCAGTATCCAGAGGTTTTGAAAGAAACGGTACGTGAACTTTTGCCAAATAAAATTTGTACTTATCTTTATGAATTAGCGCAAGAATTTAGTCGTTTTTACGAACACGTGCAAGTGGCGGGTTCAGAATTTGAGCTAGAGCGAGGCAAAATTATTTTAGTTTACCTGAAGGTTTTGACTCACGGTTTGAACCTACTGGGCATTGAAGTGCCGGAGCAAATGTAATGCCGAAAAAAGCAAAATTACTCTGGATGGACCTAGAAATGACCGGTCTAGATCCAGAAAAAGATAAGATTTTGGAAGTGGCGGTGATTGCGACAGATTGGGAACTTACTCCGATGGCGCAAATGACAGCGACGGTGAAAGTTTCGGAAAAATTGATCGAAGAACGAATGGTGGGTGAGTTTTGGGAAAAGCACGAAGAGACTTATCGAAAACTTTGTGAACAAAATAAGACTGGACTTCCAGTGAATGAAGTGGAAGAGATGCTATTAAAATTCATCGATGATCATTTCGGCGATGAAGTATATTTAGCAGGAAATTCGATTCATCAGGATAAAAGATTTATCGTCAAAGAATGGCCGAAATTGAACGAACGATTGCATTATCGCATGCTCGATGTGTCAGCCTTTAAATTGTATTTCGAAAATGTAATGAAGAAAAAATTTACCAAAAGGGAAATGCATTTGGCGCTGGATGATATTTTGGGGTCGATTGAAGAATTAAAATATTACAGTAAATATATAAAGAAATAAGATGTTTGAAATAGAAAAAGTTAGCGGAATTGGGGAATTTAAAAAAGAAAGATTTTTGGATATTCACGCGGATACAAAAAATCCGAATTTGGAAGAATATATTTATTTGGCGCCAAATGAAAAAGTGTTTTTGGTGGAACGAAAAAATACTTTGGAAGTACGATGTGATCGAAATCTTTCGAAATTGCTAAAAGAGGAATTTGAATCAGTGATGACTTCACGTTATTTCGGCGTGGGGGGAGTAGAGATTGTGCTGAGTGGCCAAGTGGAAGAAGATAAAATCGAGGACTTGGTGCGACTAAGTTACAATTTGACGAAAGAGATGGCAGATTAGAATTCTAAGAATAAAAAATAGGTCGAAGGGCCTATTTTTATCTAGAATAATTTGCCAGAACGAAAAATTTTCCATATAATGAGCCTATGAAAAAAGAATTAAAAAAACTCAAAAAGAATGTCGAAAAAGTGAGTAAGTCGAACTTTATGACAGAATTTAAGGAATTCATTAATCGCGGTAACGTACTTGATCTCGCAGTCGGTGTAATCATTGGTGGTGCATTCCAAAAAATCATTTCATCACTAGTAAATGATATTATTATGCCAGTGGTGAGCTTGATTGTCGGTGGAGTGGATTTTCGCAATTTGGAAATCACGATTCCAAATTTCTTCGGACAAGATTCGGCTGCACATATTCACTACGGTAGCTTCTTGCAGAATATGGTGGATTTTATTATTATCGCTTTCTGTGTGTTCATTATTGTGAAGTTGGTAAATAAATTCTCTAAGAACTTCAAGAAGGATGAAGAGGAAAAAGCCGAGCCAACTACCGATGAACAAATTCTCGAAGTCTTGAAAGATATTCGTAAGCATCAGAAATAAGTTTTAAAAAAATAGGTCGCGAGGAGCGACTTATTTTTATAATTTTAGATAGCGGAAGACTTGAAATTTTCGTATTGCGACTTAATGTTTTCGAGATTTTTGACGCGCTCGACGGTGTTGGCCTTAACTTTTTGATTAGTGGTACGAGTTTCGGCTTCGGTTTGATAATTGATCAAATAGGCCAGAAGTAGAGGGAATTCACGTAAGGCGAAGCGGTCGAGGCGAGCGGAGATGCGACCATTTTCGAATTGTTCAGCGATTTTGGTGACGGTTTCTTTTTGAGTAGTAGCAAGATTAGATTCGTCATAGGCGGATTCTAATTCAGGAATACCAAATTCAGAGTTTAGCAGATTTTTTTCATTCAATTCAAGTTCGGCAAGTACGGCTTGAAGCGAGGCGGTAATACCGCGAACATCGGAAGATTGCATGTAATCTTTATAATTGTCGATAAGTTCCTCGTTCATATATTTGGCAAGATAGAAGCTTGAAATTAAACTGTCGCGATCACGATTTTCGACAATTTTTTTAGTACCAGAAAAAACACTAAAAAGAATCAATATGAAAATAGCCCCAAGAGCGATAGAGATATTACGCAGGGTAAGATAAGGGATGATTTTATCGAGAAAACCAAAAGGAGAACTCTTTTTGCCTGAATTCGGCTTGGAAGAATTAGAGGCGATTTGTTGAAGATAAGCCATATTGTCCATGCTTTAATTATAGCATAGAGGTTTGTTATAATTGAGTTATGCAAGATGCAAAGGAGGAAATTCGCGCCAGGTTGCCGATCGAAGATGTGGTATCGGAATATATTGAGCTGAAGCGAAGTGGTGCGACTTTGAAGGGTCACTCGCCGTGGGGTGTAGATAAAACACCTTCCTTTATGGTGTCACCGGATAAGGGGATTTGGCATGACTTTTCGGCAAATAAAGGTGGGGATATTTTCTCGTTTGTGATGGAAGTAGAGGGGATTAGTTTTCCGGAGGCTTTGGAAAAATTAGCAGCAAAGGCAGGGGTGGAGCTCAAAAAATATTCGAATGGCGATATGCAGGTATCCCGTACGAAGATGAAGATGCGAGAAATTTTGGAATTGGCGACGAAATTTTATCAAGCGTGCCTCGTGAAAAATGAAAAAATTCGAGATTACGTGTTTTATCAGAGAAATTTAGATCGTAATTCGATTTTGAATTTTCGAATTGGCTATGCGCCGAGTGGGAAGGATTTTTTGGTAAATTTTTTGAAAAAACGTGGCCATAAAGAGGCGGACATTAAAGAAGCGGGGCTGATGAATCGATTTGGCGGAGACTTTTTCCGTGGCAGGATGATGATTCCGTTTATTGATGCAAGTTCCGATAATGTGATTGGTTTTACTGGTCGAATTACGGAAGCTGGTGAGCCAAAATATTTGAACACTTCGGAAACTTTGCTATTTAATAAGGGTCGATTTATTTTTGGTTTGAACTTGGCGAAAAAAGCGATTAGGGAAAATGGTTTTTGCGTGATTGTGGAGGGGAATATGGATGTGATTTCGTCGCATCAGGCGGGGGTGCAGGAGGCGGTGGCGACCTCGGGAACGGCAATGACGGAAAATCATTTGAAGATTTTATCGCGATTAACTTCAGATATTCGTTTGGCCTATGATGGCGATGCGGCGGGAGTGGCGGCGACGGAGCGAGCGATTTTGATGGCAAGTAAATTGGGAATTTCTTTGTCGGTGGTGTCGGATTACGGTAAGGCGAAAGATCCGGACGAATTAATTCGTTCGGCGCCAGAAAAATGGCGTGAATGTGTAATGAAACCAGTGCCAGCGATTGACTGGGTGTTAGAAAAATATGAAATTCGATGCAATTTGCGTACCGGAATGGGGAAGAAGCAATATTCGGACTTGGCGATGAAATTGATCGTGGAAATTCAGGACCCGGTGGAGCGTAAACATTACGAGCAAATGGTGGCACGGAAATTGGAAGTGACGGTGGAAGATCTGAAAGAGAAAAAAGTGCAGGTGGAAACTGTGAGGCTTAAGCCAGTGAAAGAGACGAATGCGGCGGCAGGTCCGAGTATTTTGAAAGTACTTGAAAATGATTTACTCACGATTTTGGTTTACGGGGGAACGGCAGGAGCGGAAATCGATTTGGAGATTCCGACGGATGAAGTGAAACTGGAAGAATTGTCGCTGATTTTTGAAGAAAAATTTGCGAAAAAGAGTGAGGCGGAACTTTCGAAATTAAGTCAGGAATTGCGCCAACGTTACGAGGTGGAACGCAATAAAGAGAAAAAGAAACAATTGATTTTAGAGCTTGAATCTTGTGAAGACGAAGAGCGGATGACGGAAATTTTGAAGGAAATTGAACGTTTAGGTTAGAAAAAGTGTAGGGGGTAGATTTTACGGCAATTTTTGGGGCTGGCTGGTTGATTAAGATTAGAATAAGCGTTATACTTAATCTAATTTGAGGGACTAAAATAACAATGAATCCAAATAAATTAGGTAGCGCGGCTCCAGGAGGTGGGGCGGAAAAAACTGGTAACTTTACGGCGGAGCAGAATCCGGTGAAGAATTTTGAGGTAGAAAAAAATTCAGAAAAGCCAAAAACCGGAGCGGAAATTTTTGAGATGAAGATGCATCAAATCGCGGATCGTCGCGATATGATTGAGCAGATGAAGTTGGATGGGAAGCTTGGTTTTGATGATTATAAAACCAAGAAACAGGCACTGGATTTAGTCGAAACTAAATTGACGAAGCTTTATAATATTTATGAAAATCGCGAGGTGAACGAGGCGGAGCGTGAGAAAGAACTGGAGATTCAAAATCGTCACTTCGAAGAGAGTAAAGATTCTTTAAGAAAGCTTAGTCAAGACAAAGAACTGCCACGAGGCGAAAAAATGAAGCTAATGGAGAGCTTTTCACAGCGTCTAGTCGATAGTACCGATAAGATAGAAGAAATAAAGAAGGCTCGGGAAATGGACGAGCGAGTCTATCAGTTGTTTGGTGGTAAGTCAGGTGAAGTGGCGGCGAAGACCGAGACTGAAGAAAAGACTGAGGGGAAGACTGAGGGGCAGACTGAAGAAAAGACCGAAAAAGAAACCGAAGGTAAGTCCGAGGAAAAAACCGAGGAAAAGATCGAAAATAAAACTGAGAGTCAGACCGAAGAGAAAACTGAAGAGTCGACTGATAAATCTAAAGCTTCAGAGAAAAAACCGGCCAGTACTTTTTCTTGGACTGGCGGAGTGGGTGGCCCTATGTTTTACTCTGGGGCGAGTGCTCCAACGGTAAAGGTAAATAAGACGGTCGAGAATAGTACGACCGGAAATGGCACGTCCGAAAACAGTAAGGCTGGAAACGGTACGATCGAAAATGGTACGACTGGCGGTAAGTCGAGTGAAGGTTCGGCGTCGGGGTCGGCTGAGTCAGCTGGTGCTAAAACCGAAGCTTTGAATGTGACGCAAAAAGAGGTATTGAAACAGGCAGAAGATAAATTCTTCCAAGAGAACTTAAAGACTCTCGGTGGAGCAATGGCGGCGAATGGCTACAAAGAGATGGATAATCGAAACTTCTTGATGCCATTAAAAAAGCCGGAAGCGAATGACCCAGATCTTGCGTCTTTTGATGAACGAAATAAGTTGCACAATGAATCAATTGAGAAGATGAAGGCTTTCGAAAAAAAGTTTGATTTGGACCAAATTAAACTTGATGTCGGACGTGCAGTGTACACCGGAAATGTGGCAAAAGAATTTGGGATTGGACTTTATCGTATCGATGTTTCGAGGAATGAACTACAGAAAATTATTGATAGTAAGAGAAGTAGCGAGGAAGAGAAACAAAAAGCCATGAAAGAATTGGAAATGCTCGACCAGGTAAAGGAAGGTTTCTTAGAAAATATTGGCTCGCACGTGGGTGAAAAATATTCCAATGAGGAAATCGCTTCGGTGCCAGAGAGTGAAAGGAAGAATGCGAATAGGTACCTTTTCCTTAAGAAGGTTAAAGGAGAAATGAGAAATCCGTATAATATAGCCCTAACTCATGCACGCATGGCATTAAGTAAGGCTAGTAAAATATTGAAAAAATAAAGAAAGGGGAAGAAACAGAAAATCAAGGGAGAGATTTTGACGTGTTTGATTTTTTGTGATATAAATTGGTGCAATGGGAAAAAATGTCGTGGAAAAAGATAAGAACAAGATTAATGAGGAAGAAGAGCTCCTCAACTCCTTTAGCTTGGACGGTGCGCCAGAGCCAGAATATGATGATTTAGTCTCGGAAGATGATCTGACGGATGAAGATCTCGAGATTACAGCAGAGAACGTAGACCAGTTTGCGGATGACTCGGTGCGTTTATATTTGCGTGAAATTGGTAAGATTCCACTACTTTCAAATGAAGAAGAAGTGGATTTAGCTTATCGTATCGTGAAAGGTGAGAAAAAAGCCAAAGATAAAATGGTGGAAGCCAATATGCGTCTAGTGGTTTCGATTGCGAAACGTTATTCGGGTCGCGGTTTGGACTTTTTGGATTTGATTCAAGAGGGAAACACGGGGCTTTTGCGTGCGGTAGAGAAGTTTGATCCGGATAAGGGTTTCAAGTTTTCGACTTATGCAACTTGGTGGATTCGCCAAGCGATTACGCGTGCGATTGCTGATCAAGCGAGAACGATTCGTATTCCAGTACATATGGTGGAAACGATTAACAAGGTGCTGCGTGCGACTCGTAAGTTAACGAATGAACTGAACCGTGAGCCGTCAGTGGAAGAAATTGCCAAAGAAATGGGCATGGAACCAGAAAAAGTCGACTACGTGATGAAGATTAAGCAAGATATTGCTTCGCTTGATGCGACGGTAGGTCGCGATGGTGATGACGAAGACTCGGTACTCGGTGATTTTATCGAAGATGAAGGTCGCGTGTCACCGGAAGATGCAGCAGCCGCACAGATGTTGAAAGAGCAAATTGCGGAAATTCTTTCCAGCCTTTCGGAACGTGAACAAAAAGTAGTGAAACTACGTTTCGGTATCGGTGGGGGTCGTCCACATACTTTGGAAGAAGTAGGCGCGGAATTTTCTGTGACGCGTGAACGTATTCGTCAGATTGAGGCGAAGGCTTTGTCCAAGCTTCGTAAGCACAAAGATACGAAAAAATTGCACGAATATTTACATTAAAATAGGGGAGCGGGTGATTTTCGGACGGGAAACTGTGCGAAAATCACAAGATACGCTATAATGAAAGTAATGAAAAATTTTTGTCAAAAATTATTAAATTTGCTACCAGTTCTCGCGATTTTTTGCGTGTCAATGGTGGCTTTTTTGCCGGTGACTAGAGTATTCGCGGAGGGAGAAGACTGTGGTGTGCCAACCGCGATTATTAAATGTGGAACTTCTGACAGTCAAGAAGCTTTCTTTTCAATTATTGGTAGCGTAGTGAATATTCTAACTTACGGGGTTGGCGTGGGTGCAGTAGCGGGTTTTACCTATGTCGGTTTTCTTTATATGACTTCACAAAATGATCCAGGAAAAATCAAAACAGCGAAGGATCGCGCAATGCAAATTGTGATTGGACTTTTGGTTTATGCTTTGATGTGGGGAATTTTGAACTTCCTATTGCCTGGTGGTATCTACGGCAACGGGAATTAAAATGTCGAAAAAAGCCGATCTGGAACATATTAGAGAACGTTTGGCTGCGCTCGCGGGGACGAGAACGCGAGTGATTTTAGTTTGTAACCGTAAAAGTACCGGTTATAAACGCGTGGAAAAAGAAGTGGTGACAACACTTCGAGAATTCATTTTGCAGCAGAAGGGAATTACTTTTTTGCGCTTCGATGTGGAGTCGCCGAC
>CAUQEK010000007.1:0-27839 GCA_963517385.1 uncultured Candidatus Saccharibacteria bacterium
ACCCAAAAGTCTGTCGTTACCGGTATTGAAGCTTTCCACAAGACTCTTAACGAAGGTGAAGCTGGTGACAACGCTGGTCTCTTGCTCCGTGGTATCGAACGCGAACAAATTGAACGTGGTCAGGTTATTGCTAAGCCAGGTTCTATCACCCCACACACTGAATTCGAAGCTCAGGTTTACATCTTGAAGAAAGAAGAAGGCGGCCGCCACACCCCATTCTCAAAGGGTTACAAGCCACAATTCTACTTCCGTACTACCGATGTTACTGGTGAAGTCGAACTCCCAGCTGACAAAGAAATCGTCATGCCAGGTGACACCGTTACCTTCCAGGTCAAGCTTCTTTCAGCTATCGCTATGAACAACAACGACCGTTTCGCTATCCGCGAAGGTGGCCGTACTGTCGGTTCTGGTGTTGTTACCAAGATTATCAAATAATCTATAACAACTTAAATACCTCTCCTTCGGGAGAGGTATTTTTTGTCTTGACGAACCTCTGTTTTTATCGTAAAATAAATCTACTATTATTAATTGAATTCTAAAAACTCATTGACGCATCAAGCATCTGAAGTTATAGAATTAGAAGGAAAACAATGGCAGACGCAAAAAACGAAGGCTTGAAGATCCGTATCCGTCTCAAGGCCTACGACCATCGTGTAATCGACCAAAGCGCCAAGCAAATCGTCGATACCGCTATCCGTACTGGTGCCGCCGTTTCTGGCCCAGTCCCACTACCAACTAAGCGCAGTACTTTTACTGTGGTGAAATCACCTCACGTTTATAAGACCGGTGGTGAAGCTTTCGAAATGAAGATTCACAAGCGTCTCATCGACATCACCAATGCTACCCCAAAGACTATTGATGCACTTCAAAACTTGTCTTTGCCAGCTGGCGTTGATGCAGAAATCAAAATGTAATTAAAACATAAATTACTTGAAAATCCCAATCTTGTATTGGGATTTTTGATTTGTTTTAGTATAACCTTTATGTTAAAATTATCCTGCATGACGAGCGATAATAATCAAAAACTGCGAATCACCCGTTCATGGCTGAAAAGTCTCGCCGGCTTTTTTGCTCTTACGGCCTCAATTTTTAGCTTGAACTTGATTTTTGCTCCCCAAACTTACGCTCTCTTTACGCCGTCTCTGTCGGCGGCCCTTAATCAATCATCAGCGATATTTCACGGCAATGATGCTCATCCAGCTGGTCAAAAGCTTCAGGAAGCGACCACTAAATTAACCATCAATTCTAACGATAAAAGTGGCTACCGCATAATTGTTAGTACTGATTCGAATAATACTTCACTCATTAGCCCGAATTCTACTGTTAATGATAAGATTAATTCAATTCCGAGTGACAATACTCTAAATAATTTCCCGGCTAAGACCTGGGGTTATAAAATGGATGATGAGGCTGATTTTCGACCAATAGGTTCAGTTGCCAGTCCGACCAATCTTTTTAACTCTGATGAAAAAACTGATGGCAATGAAGTCAAGAATATTACTATTGGTATGAATCTGGGCACCGATCTTTTGAGTGGTAGTTATAAAAACACCCTCATGATTTCGGTTATTTCGAATAATAATGCCGGTACTAATGCTACGCTCACAAGAGGACCAGATTTAAACCAGAAAATTGCTCGTAGTGCAATGCTTGCTGGCACGAATTTGCATGCTATTAAGGGGTTCAAACGAAGTCCGACCGCGCCGACGGCCGCCATGAAGACTATTAATATCGAAGATTCTGATGAATCTAGTTATGAAATTTTAGCTTGGTTCGATCCAGCAGATAAAACAGTTTACTACTATTGCGAGAATGACCGTGTCTACATGAATGACGACTCACGCCAGATTTTTAATAACATCCTTAATATTACCGATATTGATTTATCTGGACTCGATACACGTTACGTGAAGGATATGTCTTTTATGTTTAATAACGCCAGAAGTGTGGTAAATCTGGATCTTTCTACCTTTAAAACTTCCCGTGTCACTGCGATGACTAATATGTTTGCCTATATGGGATCCCTGAAAAATCTCAATATTTCTAGTTTTAAAACTAAAAATGTTAAAAGCTTCTCACGTATGTTTATGGGTGATTCTTCTTTGCAAAATCTTGATCTCTCGCATTTTGATACTGCTAAAGTTACCGATATGGGCAATATGTTTAGCGGTGCAAGTAATATTACATCACTAGATTTAGGGAATTTTAATACTGCTAATGTTGTTAATATGCAGGAAATGTTTAAGGATTGTGGTAATCTCACCAGTCTGAATGTCTCGAGTTTTGATACGGCTAAGGTTACCAATATGCAAACCATGTTTGGTGGCGCTACCAAGCTCACTAGTCTCGATATTCGTAATTTTGATACCTCTAAGGTCACCAATATGCTTTCCATGTTCGGTAACCTCCGCTCAATGACCGATTTTAAAATTAGTGACAAATTTAAGACTCACAATGTGACAAATATGGCCAGCATGTTTTCAAACTGCATCCTTCTGGAGGAGCTTGATCTCTCGAATTTTGATACCAAAAAAGTGATTACTACGAGTGCTATGTTTAGCGGTATGAGTAATGTAAAAAAGATTATTTTAAGCCCTAATTTCCAGACTAGTAATGTCACTAATATGAATAGTATGTTCAATAATTGTAATCAATTGCAGGAAATTGATCTTTCGAGTTTTGATACTAGAAAAGTTACAGATTTTACCAATATGTTTAATGCCTGCTCCAACCTCACTTCACTTGATGTCTCGACTTTTAATACCAGTGAAAGTATTAGTATGGCTGGTATGTTTAGTGGCATGCTGAATCTCACTAGTCTTGAGCTTGGACACAATTTTAATACTTCTAAGGCAAACAGTTTGTATAATATGTTCTTTAATGATCGTAAGTTGGTCAGTCTGGATCTTTCACAGTTTGATACTAGGAATGTGACAAATATGGCATCCATGTTTAGCTATATGTTTGAGCTAAAAAATCTCAACATTTCGTCCTTCGATACCAGTAAAGTAGAATCCATGTATCGTATGTTTTATAGTACTAGTAAGCTCGAAAATCTTGACTTCAGTCATCTTGACACTAGTAAGGTTCATAATATGCAAGATATTTTCTCCGGTATGGCGGCTTTATCCTCAATAAATCTCGGCGGACGTTTTTCTACGGCTAGTGTGACAGATATGCGTGGCATGTTTACAGATACGAATAGTCTTACTGAACTTGATTTAAGTAATTTTAATACTGCGAAGGTGAATAAATTTAGCAACATGTTTGCTTCCTCGCGCCCGCTCGAAACTAAATTGGAAAAAATTTACGTCAGTCAAGATTTTAACATTTCTGCTGGTACTGAATTTGATAATGTATTTCGAAATCAGCTTAAACTACGTGGTGGCAATGGCTCCTTCCTCGTGAATCCTGCGTCTGCCGACAAAACTTGGCTTCGCATCGACCGCCCAGGCGCTAAGGGCTACTTCACTCAGAAACCATAAGCGTTTAAAATCATCGAAAATGACAATTTTAAACGGTTTTGCTATAATAGAGTTATGACTAGTAACTCTCTTCGGCAAAAACTCGATTTTCTGATTGAACGATACCGTGATTTGGTGCCAAACTATGCTTCCGGAATTAGGGAACTAAGTCTTGTTGAGCTTCCAGAGATGGTCTATAATTCCAATGCCATTGAAAACTCTACTCTTACCCTCGAAGATACAGAAGATATTTTAATACGTCACCAGATCCGCACCGATCATCAGATTCGTGAGATTTTTGAAGCCACCAATCTCGCGAAAGCTATGAAGTTTCTTCTGGATAATCCGGAAACTGAAATTTCTGTGCCACTAATTCTTAAACTTCACAGTATTTTATTGCAAAATATTCGTGATGATGCTGCGGGTCGGTTTCGCACCAATAAGGAATGGGTGCGTGTAGGTAGTCATCTCGGTGCGAATCCTAAGTTCGTCCACGGTTTTATGTTGGATTTAGTTGAAAAATATAACGCGCCAGACGACCAATATTTTCTCGATAAAATCGTCTATTTTCACGCCGAATTTGAAAATATTCATCCATTCATCGATGGTAATGGTCGAATCGGTCGACTTCTAATTAATGAACAATTAGACCTACTTAATCTGCCGCCTATTTTGATTCCTAATAAATCGAAAAATGAGGAATATTATCCAGCTCTAGAAGAATATTCAAAACTCAACAAACTCGATCAATTATCAGAATTTTTTGCTAAACTTCTCATTGAGGCTCTCTATCGCCGCATCACTCGTCTCACTGCGCCGAAAATTATCTCCGTCTCCGACTGGGCGAAGCAAAATCAAATGAGCGTTCAATCAGCCACCAACAAGGCGATTCGTGGCACCATTCCAGCCTTTCGCCTCCGTGGTCATTGGATGATTGACTCGGACTTTCAAGCCCAAAAATATGAAGAATAATACCATTTTCCAAATTTTTCAAGACTTTTCTTCCATTCTAGTTATGCTAAACTATATGTAGTATAAAACGAATTAGGGAAAATATTGTGAATCATAAATTTTTGAAGCTTAGCTCGGGCCTTGCTTTGACCTTGGTAGCAGCCGCCTGGCTTAACACTAAAAACACTTCTGCCCTCTATCAGTCCAGTCTTTCGGCCTATGTTGATAATGTAAAAACTCAAGTTGATGGTGATCTTTTGCTGGATAATCCATCGGTTAAAAGGGAAATGAATCTAAATATCGGGGTTACCGCGAAAAATAAATCCGGTTATAAAGTCGTGGTTAATTCCAAGACCGATAATACTGCCTTGAATAATTCTGACCCAGCCAAACCAGATAAGATTGAGTCGATTACGGGGAACCAATCACTAAATAATTTTACGGCAAACACCTGGGGCTACAAATTGTCTTCCGACACCGATTACAGACCAATCCCAAGTCTCAGTCACCCAGCCACCGTGGCAAATAATACTGAAAAAGAAGTCACTAACAAAAAAACTATTCTCAATCTCGGCGTTAATCTCGGCGATGATTTGCGTCCTGGTGATTATATTAATCAGCTTGTGGTTTCCGTAGTGGCGAATACTTATCAAAAAGAAGCCATTATGGATAAGGGCGAAGTTTTCAATAAGGCCATTACTTATCTTGGTAAACGTAGCTCCTCAAACTTCTTTGGTCACGGCCAAGAAATGATTGAACACTTCCGCCGCAGCGCCACCGCACCAACTGCTGGCGATAAGGCTATTGAAATCCAAGATAATGTAAACTCCGATTATGCTATCAAGACTTGGTATAAGGAAGCCGATAAAACTGTTTATTATTATGCCGAAACCGAGAAAATCTTCCTCGCGCCAGATTCTTCGAATATGTTTAAAAACTTCACTCACGTTCAGGACCTTGATTTAGCTAAATTTGACACTCGAAACGTGATAAATATGGCCAGCATGTTCGAGGGTACTGAAAAAGTTCAGAATCTTAATCTTTTAAATCTTGACACAACTAATGTCACTAATATGCGCAATATGTTCTCTGGTATGACTGAGCTCACTACGCTTGATCTTTCGAATTTTAATACCAAGCAAGTTACGGATGCCGCTAATCTCTTTAATAATCTTCGTGCCGCTACTGAAATCAAACTTGGTGCTAATTTTACTCTAGAAAACGCCACTACCCTCGCAGGTGCATTTGCTAATACCTGTAAGGTTGCTAGCCTCGATCTTTCGATGTTAAATACCGCCAATGTGCGAAATTTCGATAATCTCTTCAGCCTCGCTGGCACCGGCACCACTACGGATGCTTGTTCAGCTGGTGACGCCTTAACTACGATTTACGCTTCCGCAAATTTCATTGTTGATGCTTCCGCACAAGCTACAAATCTCTTTAATGGCCGTACCAATTTGCGTGGTGGCAATGGTTCCCATGAAGCCGACCCAGCTACCGCCGACAAGACTTGGCTCCGTATCGATACCGCCGGCACGCCAGGTTACTTTACCGCTAAGCCATAATTTACAAAACACCACTCGAAGTACTCACAACCAAATCGGAAAATATAAACTTAAAAGTAAAATTACAATAACTTAAAAATCCAAATTTCATATTTGGATTTTTATTTTGCTTATGGTAAAATAGAACACGACAAATCACACGGTCATATAAAAACTATGAAAAATCTCTTCCATCAATCCAAAATATTTTTGTGGGCTAAAAAGTCTTTAATCTTGCTGCTGTCGTTTTTTACGTTCACTATTTTAGGTAACCAATTTGGCGCCTCAGATGTTTTCGCCGCCCCGACCCCAACTCTCTCTGCGGCTATTAATAACGCTAGTGTAACTATTAATGGCAATCAGGTAATTAATTCC
Source organism: uncultured Candidatus Saccharibacteria bacterium (assembly GCA_963517385.1). Taxonomy (GTDB): domain Bacteria; phylum Patescibacteriota; class Saccharimonadia; order Saccharimonadales; family Saccharimonadaceae; genus Nanosyncoccus. The sequence goes on from CAUQEK010000007.1 coordinate 6,335, forward strand.
GCTAATAAAACTACTGAGTTCCCATTGCGCTTGACTGTAAATACTAACAATCGTACTGGTTATACTGCTACCATAAGTTCCGAATCAAATAATACCTCTCTAGTAAACAATAGCTCGGCCTTGCAAGCAAAAATTGATTCAATCTCTACACCTAGTCCTCTCGCTAATCTGCCAAATAACACCTGGGGTTATCGTCTAGCTTCCGCACCAAATTATAATCCTATTCCAGCGCTTGCTGCACCCGCTAGTTTCCGCCAAACTACTGAAGCCACTAATGGTGTTAGTGTTACGGATTTAAATATTGGCATGAAGCTTACCAGTAATCTAGAAAATGGCAGCTACGCGAATCGTCTAATTTTTTCCGTCGTGACTAATCCAATTGACAGGCGCGCTGTCTTTAAGCCTGGCCCAGAAATTAACCAAGCCATAGCCAGAGTAAATTATAGTCGTGCAAACGCATTTAGAAGATGTTCTGTTACAGATGCTATAAAACGACAGTCTCACTATAATGTTGCCGATCCAGTAGAGTCAGATTTTGATGTTTATATTTGGCCAGATTGGAGTTGGGGTGATCAAAGTATATGTTATGGCTCAGACGCTGCTAAAATTTACGCTAACCCAGATAGTAGCTTTATGTTTAGCTCATTCTCGGGTATTTATAGTGCTGATTTATCAGGTATTGATACTAGTGAAGTGATTAGTATGAAGGGTATGTTTAAAGGTGCCTCTACGCTCTCTTCTTTGGATCTATCAAGGTTTGACACTCGCAAAGTGCAAGATATGAGCGAGATGTTTAGCGAAATGGCTCCTGGTCGTGGTGGATTTAATTTTGCTTTGGATTTATCTAGTTTTAATACTCAAAATGTTACCAATATGAAAGGAATGTTTCGAGGATCTACAAAATTTACAGGCCTAAATATGCCAAATTTTAATACATCAAATGTTACTGACATGAGCGAGATGTTTTCCCGGGCCTCTAGATTAACTTCGCTAAATCTTTCCAGTTTTGATTTTCAAAACGTGAGAGATATGAATAATATGTTTTCCTATACGCAAATAGCAAGTTTAGTAGTGTCAAGATTTAATACCGGAAATGTACTTAATTTTAGTCATTTATTCGATAATACGCCATTGACATCGATAAATACCACTGCTTTTGAAACCCAAAGTGCTACTAATATGAGTAGTATGTTTGCGGGCGTGAAGCTGACTACTTTGGATCTTTCAAGTTTTAATACCCAAAATGTAACCGATATGAGTTATATGTTCGCAGGTACAGAATATTTGACGACGTTATATTTGACAAACTTTGACACCCGAAACGTTACGAAGTTTAATGAGATGTTTTATCTTGGACGTTATACTCGAGATAGTCTGACCCGTATTTATGCTAAAAACGATTTTAATTTATCAAGTACACCTAACCTAAGATTAGAGGCTTTTGGTGGACGTAGGCTAATTAAGACCAGCAACGGTTCAAGTTGTTATATTCCAACTGGAGAACAATTAAAATGTCTTCGTATTGACCGTCCAGGTGCTCCAGGATACTTTACTCAGATTTAAATCTTACTAAATCAACGCACGTCTATTCTTATTGCGTTTGCATTCTTGAATAATTATCCTAAACACCTTATACTTAGATTATGCATAAGCCGAAACGAAATCCAGTCCGAATTATTAAAAATTTGATTATTCTGGTGGGGTGCGTTGCGGCTTTTTTCTGGATGTTTTTCGACATTTTGAAGCGTGAAACCGTGGTGTCTCACGATGCCTCAGTTCTCGTCATGGGGACGAATGCCACTTTCAAGCCTTTTGAATATAAAGAGGGTGGGCAGGTGGTTGGTTTTGATGTGGATCTCGCGCGCGAAATTGCAAAAGAGCTTGGTGCCGAACTTAAGATTGAAGATATGTCTTTTGATGGACTTCTTCCGGCGCTTGAAGGTGGTCGCATTGATCTTGCCGTGGCTGGCATGTCGGTCACTGAAGAACGCGCCAAGAATGCTCTATTTTCGGAGCCGTATTATCAGGCCACCCAGCGCATCATTGTCCCAGAAGATAGTAAAGTTTTTAATAAATCTGGCCTAATCGGTAAGAAAATCGGTGTTCAACTCGGCACTACCGGCGATATTCTAGCTTCTGAAATTAAAGGCGCCAAAGTGATTCAGTTCCCAGCCGCGCCAAATGTTTTGCAGGAGCTCGCTTCTGGTCGGGTTGATGCGGTGATTCTAGATGACGCGCCAGCTAATCAATATATCGTGGCATTTCCGGGCCTAAAAATCCTGGGTTCCGCTATCGGTAATGAATCTTATGCCATTGCCATGAAAAAATCTAATCAGACTCTCAAGGAAAAAGTTGATCAAACGATTAATCGCATGAAAGAGGACGGCCGAATGGATGCCTTATTAAGGAAATATTTTGGAGAGAGCAGATGAAATTTTTTGAAGTTATTTTCGGTAATGGTCGTTGGATTTATTTTTGGCACGGACTTGAAGTTACTATTGTATTAACTATTTTGGCGCTCTTTTTTGGTTTTCTTCTCGGCGTTTTAATATCAATGCTTCGCACTTCCAGCGTTAAATTTTGTCAAAAAATCGCCAATCTCTATGTCACGATTATCCGCGGCACACCTCTTCTGGTGCAGCTCTTAATTATGTATTACGTGATCTTCGCCGAATATCGCGCCATGCCGAAAATTATCGTAGCCGCCGTAGCTTTTTCACTAAATAGTGGCGCTTATATTTCGGAAATCATTCGTGGCGGTATCGAAAGTGTCTCTAATGGTCAAAAAGAAGCCGCCAGGTCTCTCGGTCTTTCGGAATTTCGTACCCAGCTTTACGTAGTGATGCCACAGGCGCTCAAGAATTCCTTACCAAGCCTTATCGGTGAGGGGATTTCGCTCTTTAAGGAAACTTCTATTGTCGGTTGGATCGGCCTCGGTGATATTATGCGTGGTGCTGACGATATTCGTTCCTTAACTGCCACCGCTTTCGAATCTCTGGTGGCTGCCGCAATTATTTATTTGGCTATCACCTTAATCTTTACTAAAATTATGTCAAAAGTGGAAAAGAGGTTGGCTTAAAATGTCTATTATTGTGAAGAAACTGGAAAAAAGTTTCGAAAATCAAAAAGTTCTCCGTGGTATCGATCTCGAAATTCAAGACGGCGAGACTGTAGTTCTCATTGGTTCATCTGGTTCTGGCAAATCCACTTTTTTGCGTTGCTTGAATTTACTGAACACCCCAGATAAAGGTCAAATTTTTGTTGATGGTCAGGAAATTACCTGCCCCAAGACCAATCTCAATCAACTCCGTACCAAGGTCGGCATGGTCTTTCAGAATTTTAATCTTTTTGAAAATATGAATGTCCTAGAAAATATTAAACTTGCGCCGAGAAAGGTCTTACATCTATCGAATAAACAAGCGGAAAAAGAAGCTATGGAATTATTGAAACGGGTTGGCCTCACGAATAAAGCTTATGACTACCCGAAAAATCTATCTGGCGGTCAGAAGCAGCGTGTCGCCATCGCTCGCGCCTTAGCCATGCATCCAGAGGTAATTTTGTTTGATGAGCCGACCTCTGCACTCGATCCGGAAATGGTAGGCGAAGTGCTCGAAGTGATTAAGGACCTCGCCAAAGATCACAGTCGCACTATGGTGATTGTCACCCATGAAATGAGTTTTGCCAGAGAAGTTGGCACCCGCCTAATCTTTCTTGATAAGGGGAAAATTATTGAAGATGGTGAGCCACATCAGGTCATGGATCATCCGACTACCGAACGCGCTGCCCGCTTCTTCCAAAATATAAAAAATTAAAGGTATATGCTAAAATAAATATATGACGCTCGTAATGAGACTTAAAAAGAAATTTTATTTTTTAGCTGCGAATTATTTTCGTTTTTTTGCCAATATCTCGCTTAGGCGCTGGAAACCTCGTGTAATTGCCATTACTGGTTCAGTTGGTAAGACTACCATGTTAAATTTAGTCGAATCTACTCTGAAAACCAAGGCACATTATTCCTTTAATGCTAATTCTGCCTTTGGCGTAGCCTTTGATATTGTTGATATGGACGGTGTGCGTGGTAGTAAGTGGCGCTGGCTCAGTCTAATTATCGGCGTACCATTCAAATCGCTTTTTTACACTCATCGTGAAAAGTTTTATATTGTCGAAATCGATGGTGAGCGTCCACACGAAGCCGAATTTCTTGCCAAATGGCTAAAACCAGAAGTCACGATTTGGGTTTCTCTAGGTCTCTCACATGCTGTGCAGTTCGAAAAACAGGTAGAGGCCGGCCTCTTTCCAAATCTTGAAAAAGCCATTACGCATGAATTCGCTACCTTGCCAGAGCATACTCAAAAATTGATTCTTATTGATAAGGATGTCGACTTAATGAATCGTGCGATCGATAAAATTGTCGCCAAAGGCAAGACTAAGGCCGAAGTTATTAAATGTAGTAAGAGTGAATTATTGAATTATACTGTTTATCCAAATAAAACTGAGTTCGTTATGAATTTCTCCAGCCAACCAAAACTAAATGAATTCACTATTACCTTTAAAAATCCGATGCAACGCGATTTGGCTATTCAGTTATCCATGTTATCCAAGCTTTGCGAATATCTTCATATTCAAATCCCGAGTGACTTTTCCGATATGCGTGAAGCTCCTGGTCGTAATACTTTCCTGAAGGGAATTAATAATCTAAAAATTATCGATAGTAGCTATAATGCCCATCTCATCTCTATGGAATCGATCCTTAAAATGTACCGCTCAATGCGCACTCAGCATAAATGGTTAGTAATTGGTGACATGGTCGAGCAAGGTAGTATTGAACGGCATGAACATGAAAAGTTGGCCGAGGCTATAATTGCCGCAAAGCTCGAACAGGTTATCTTAATTGGACGCCGTACCCGCGAATATACCTACCCGATTTTACAAAAACAGGGCATCAAGACTAGCGTCTTTGATGAACCGAAAAAAGCCCTCGAATTCATTCAACAAAATGCCGTAAACGGAGAAACCATTCTCTTTAAGGGTAGTCAATATCTAGAATGGATTATTGAAAAATTATTATTAAATTCAAAAGACGCCGAACGTTTGCCGCGCCGCGAAAAAGCCGCAGAGAAGCGTCGTGAAAAAAGGGGACTTAACTAATGAAAACTTTATATATTATTCATGGTTGGACTTATACCGTGGAGCCTTGGGAAAAAACCATTGAAATCTTACGAGATAAGTACGACATTGAGGTTAAAATGCTGCATGTTCCAGGCCTCACCGAGCAAAGCCAAAAAGTTTGGACGATTAACGATTATGTACGTTGGGCCATGCGTGAACTTCCGGACAACGCTGTAGTGCTCGGACATAGTAATGGTGGACGCATCTTAATGAATCTCACTATCAAGCATCCGAAAAAACTTTCACATTTAATTCTTCTCGACAGTGCGGGTATTTATGAAAAATCCTTGAAACGTGATATTTTACGCGGACTCAGTAAGGCTTTTGGTATTTTTAAGCGAGTGCCGATTTTGCGCAAAGTTTTCCATAAACTAGTCGGCGCTTCTGATTATGCTCATGCGCCGGAAAATATGAAAAAAACCTTAGCAAACATGCATGAATCTGATAAAAATCTCGATCCGTCACGCATTAAGGTAAAAACTTCGATTCTTTGGGGTGAAAATGATCAAATTACCCCGCTACGCCAAGGCAGGAAGCTTCACGAATTAATTAATAATAGTACTTTTTATTCTTCCGATAAGTGGCGTCACGCTCCGTATATAGACGATCCAAAAGGTCTCGCTAAGGCCATCAGTGAGGTACTTGCTTAATGAAATTCATTGCGCACGCTAGTCAATTTGACTTGAAGAAAACCCTTAGGCAATTATTCACCTTCGGTTTTAGTCATGATTCGAAAAAGCTAAAAGCCTATATTGCTGACCGCTATCAAGTGGAAGCGGAAAATGTTGCACTTTATGGTTCAGGACGTACTGCACTTTCTGAAGTCTTAAAGTATTTTATTAAACCAGGAGATAAAGTTGCGATTACCGCGCTGACTTGTATTGCCGTAGTTGAGGCCGTGCGCAGTGCCGGCTGTGAGCCAGTTTATCTTGATGTTAATCTCGAAAATCTGCATTTTGATTCTAATGCTCTCGAAAAAGCTTGTGCGAAAAATCCGGAAATTAAAGCGGTAATCGTACAGAATAATTTGGCTTACCCATGCGATATAGCGAATATCGAATCTGTCGCTAAAAAATACAACCTCGCTCTAATCGAAGACCTTGCACACTGTATTGGCATGGATTACTCAGATGGTCGTGAGGCTGGCACGGTTGGTGATGCAGTAATTATGAGTTTCGGTAAGGGTAAATCCCTCGATTTAATCTCTGGTGGCTTGCTATTTCTTCGTAAGACTGATAAGCGTAAAAAATCTTTCACCATTCCAGTCAATCTACCAAGCTTCGCCGACCGTTTTCGCACTCGTCTATATCCGCTTTTTGGTGCCATTACGCGTGCTTTATTCCATTTGCAAATTGGGCGCCTTAATTTCGGCCGCCTCTATACTGCCTTTCTTTTGAAGACTCATCAAATCCAGAAGTCAGCTGATGCTAAATTAGACAATTCAATTCGCCTCACATATTGGCAGGCAAAACTGGCCCTGAGAGACCTCAGGAAAATTAAACACCGCACTCCACTTCGTCGTTTTTATTTTGTGGAAAATCGTGAGGAGTTATTGAAAAAACTCACGGCCGCAGGCTTCATTATGGATGATATTTGGTATAGCTCACCAGTTTCGCCAGAAAGATATTATAATCAGGCTAATTTTAATGAAAAAGCCTGTCCGAATGCAGTCTTTGCCGCCAATCACCTAATCAATCTGCCAAATTGGCTCAATATTTTTGAGCTTGCCGAAGCTAGACATCTTATTAACCAATATGAAGTCAATACTCGAGGTGAAAAAATCGCTCCCTTCACTACTAAAAAATCTCTTTCCGAAACTGAAATAGAGCAAATCGATGTACTTCGTTATGCTTTGCCACACACTAATTTCCTGCAATCCAAACAGTGGTATGAAGTCAACAAATCCATCGGTCATAAGCCTATCTTCCTGATGTTTAGTGAAAAATCTTATTGTCTAGCCATTATTAAAGATGCTAAACGTGGTCGTTTTCTGGAAATCCCATGTGGTCCGATTCTCGATTATCAGAATCGTGACGAACTAGAGTTAGCTATGGCCGAAATTTACCGTTACGCTAAGCAAAACAATTGTGTCTTTGTGCGATTTCGTCCAAATCTTGAGGAAACTCCGGAAAATCGAGCGCTTATTGAGTCACTTCCGTCGCTCTCTGCCTCCTATTTTCTTCACGCCGAAAATACTATTTTCGTTGACCTCACCCAATCTGAAGAAGATCTCCTGAAAAACATGCGTCGCCAAACTCGCTATGAGGTGCGCCGCTCCGAGAAGCTAAAATTCAAGGTCGAAAAATCCAATACCCCTGAAATTTTCCGTGAATTTCACCAGGTTCAAGCCGAAACCGCCAAGCGTCAAGGCTTTATCCCGCCACGTCGTAAGGATTTAAATGCCTATGCTAAGGCTTTCGGCTCTGATCTTCAGATTTACCGCGCCACCCTCGATGATAAGCCGGTGGCTTATGGTTTGGTAATAACCGATGCGCTAGAAGGGGATTATTTTGAGGCCGCTTCGACCGAATTAAATTATAAATTCCCAGGCGCCTATGCGCTTCAATGGTATGTGATGAGAGACCTGAAAAAACAGGGGAAACTTCGCTATAACCTCTGGGGAATTGCACCGGCCGGACAGAAGAATCATAAATTCGCTGGCGTTACCACCTTTAAGACTGGCTTTGGTGGTGAAAAATTTGATTATCTACATGCCCATGACTTACCAGTCAAGAAACTTCACTACGGTCTGATTCGGCTCGTCGAAGACGCTCGTCGCAAAAAACGTCATCTATAAATTAAAAAGGAAACTATGAAATACACCGTCAAAACTGTCGAAAATCAAACCGAATGGGATGAATTTGTCACCACGCATCAGGATGCTAACTTTTTGCAATCCTGGGATTTCTACGAATTTTATCTTTCTCGTGGTTTTGACATAGTGCGTCGTGGTATCTATGATGAAAATGACCAGCTCGTCGGAGTTTATGCTGGCGAAGTCGAGCCGGCCAAGCGTGGCCGTCATCTCGCCGTAGCTGGCGGGCCGATTTTTGATTGGACCAACCAAGAAGTTAAAAAACTGATTTTCGACGACATGAAATTGCAAGCTAAAAAACTAAAATGTACTTTCGTCCGTGTGCGCCCTCAACTTCAGAATACTCCAGAGAATGCAAAGATTTTTCAGCAACTCGGCTTCCGTAAGGCCCCGATGTATCTTTCGGTGGAGTTTGCTGGTGTGCTTAATTTAGAAAATTCCGAAGAGGAAATCCTCAAAAACATGCGTCAGCGTCTGCGCCGTGCGTTACGTAAAGCGGAGAAAAATCAAATCACCATCGAGAAAACTTCCGACCCGAAAGCGATTCATGATTTTTATCAAATTGAATTGCAAACCGCTAAACGCCACGATTTTTATGCCTTTTCAGAGGACTTTCTTACCAAGCAGTTTGCTGCATTTGCCAAAAATGACGAGGCTGTACTTTATATCGCCAAGCTCAATGGTGAAATCCTTGCAGAAAACTTCATGATTTTCTACGGCAATGAAGCCTCTTATCATTACGGTGTATCTTCAGAACTCGGCACTAAGTATTCCGGTGCCCCTCTTCTTCATATGGAAGCCATGCGCGACGCCAGAAAACGTGGTATTAAGCGCTATAATTTCTGGGGTATTGTCGATGAAAACGACACTAATCATCGCTTCTATGGCGTCTCGGTTTTTAAACGCGGTTTTGGCGTAGAAGAATTGAAATACCTCGAAGCCAGAGACCTTGTTTTAGATAAAATCTCTTACTATACTAAGACTCTTCCGATTGAAACTCTGCGCCGTAAAGTTCGCCACGTCTAGGATTTTTTAGTTGATTAAACACCTCCTCGAATTTATAAAACGAATTCGAGGTTTTTTGTGATATTTCAGTAAACTCAGCTTTATTTTCTATTTTATGCTAAAATAAGCATAAGAATTAACAAGGAAAATTATATGTCAATCAAGCGAAAATACATTGATAGCCACTGGCTAATCTTCGCATTGCAGGGTGTGTTGGCACTTCTTTTCGGCTGGTACGCCCTCTTTACTAACCTTAATAGTCTAGAGGCAATTATTGTGATTGCGGGTACGGTTTTGCTCGGTCTCGGCATTATCGAGATGTTGAACTTACTTACTCGTACCCACTTGAAGGAGACTTGGGGTCTTTCACTTCTCATGGCTGTCCTAGAAATCGCCACGGCTTTCACCATGCTCTTTGCCAAGGATCAGAACGCCATCTGGCACCTCGCCATCATCGGTCTTTACACCATTACGCGTGGTATTCTGGAGATTTTCATCGGTCTCGGCTCCGTGGATGATTTGACGGATCGTTTTATTTGGGTACTTACGGGTATTTCTGGCTGTATTATCGGTATCGTGGTAGTGAATGCAGGGCATCTCGGCAATCTGCCATTTATTAAGTACTTTGGCTCTTACATGATGATTTTTGGTGTCTCTAATTTGATTTATGCCATCCATAATAAAGAACAAAAACACGAATACGAAACTGAACTTCGTGAAAAACGCGAAGAAAATCGTGCTAAGTCTATCAAAAATGCTAAGAAAATTGCCGCCATTAAAGAACTTTCTGTAAAACCGGATCGTGCCTATAAGTCAAAAAATCTTGGTGAAAAAACTGCACATAAGTCAGTTAAAAAATCCGCTACCAAGAAAACCAAAAAACCAACCGCCAAGAAAATCTCTAAAAAATAAAGTCAATTCAAAATAGGGCCACGTGCCCTATTTTTTATTTATCAAGTTAATTCACCCCTGTAATCTTTGACTATTATGTGTCAATCTTGTATAATAAAGACTCAAGGAGAAATTATGAAATATAAGTTACCTACCAAGGCTGTTATTACTGACGCTGGCTTTGCTAGCCGCTATCTACCAATTACTAAAACCGTACCTAAGGCCATGCTCCCACTTGGCAATCGCCCAATCATGCAACTCGTCGTGGAAGAATGTGTCGACGCGGGAATTAAGGAGATTATCATCGTCGCCACTCCAGAAGGTAAGGGGATTTACGAAGATTACTTTAATAACTCGGTTAACCGTATTCGTAAGCAACTCGCTTCTCAGGGCAAGCTTGATCGTTATGCTCCAGTACAACGTGTTCTCGATTTTCCAAAAATCACCGTCATTGAGCAAGATCAGAGTTACCCATATGGTAATGGTTCGCCAATTGCTTCCGCCCGTCCTTACATTCGCGATGATGAAGCCTTTGTGGTTGCCTATTCAGACGACGTGGTTTTCGGTCATTCTGATATCAAAACCTTGATTGACTCATATAAGAAACATGAAGACGCTAAGGCTATCATTATTTCTCAAGAAATGCCACGCGAAGTTTTGAATAAGTACGGCATTATTAAACTTCGTGACGCTGAACTTCAAACTCTCGAAAATATTATCGAAAAACCAGCCATCGAACAGGCTCCATCTAATCTCACTTCCTATGGTCGCTATCTTTTGACCCCAGAAGTTTTTGAGCACCTTGATCCAAAGAATATTGGCCTCGATAATGAGCTCTGGACCGTCGATGCGATTACTAAGATGGCCGAAACTGGCAATGTCTACGTCGAAAAAACTAAGGGTCGTTGGATGACTACTGGTGATCCAAAGAATTACGCTCTTGCTTCACTGGCCTATAACTTCATGTACGAAGATTTTGGTGAAGATATCAAGAAATTTATTCGCGAAATCTAAATTTTACCACAAAGTAAAATACCATCTGTGAAGATTACAGCATAACCCGTAATCCGCTTGGCTAAGAAAATATAACTGGTAGCTCCAGTTATATTTTTTATTTCATTCAACTTATGCTAAAATAGTTAGCAGAAAGGTTTATATGAATACAGCAGAATGGATTTTAGTAGCGATTTTATCAATGACTTTGTTAGTCTTTCTGGTGGTCGGAATTATTTTCTTGGTTAAATTCATTCACCTACTCTCTGAGATTGAAATCATGGTCCAGACTGGTCAATCTATCGCCGAAAAAGCCGATGACGTGGCAGATAACATTAAGGATATGACCTCGGTCGGGCCTCTCGCGAAAAGCTTAGTGAAAGATATTTTGACCAAGAAGCTGATGAGTTTTATTAATCCATCTAAGCCTCGTACTTCCACAAAAAAGACTACTGCAAAAAAATCTACAAAGTAATATAATATAAATATATTAACAAAAAGGAGGAATATGAAAAAATCTACTGGTCATTTTGTTCTCGGTGCTATTTTTGGTATGGCTCTTGGTGCGATTGCTGGGGTTCTTTCTGCTCCAAAGTCTGGCAAAGAAACTCGTGCTGAAATTAAGGCCAAAGGTGGCAAAATCTACCACGATCAAAAAGAGAATCTAGGCAAGATTTATCACGAACAGAAAACTAATTTTGGAAAATTTAAGCAAAAATTTGCAAAGAAAGCTGCTGAGATTGAAGACGAGGTTGTAGAACCTGTCGAAGACGCAGTTTCTGAAGAATTAACCGACGATACTGAGGAGTAAATGTCGGCGCCTGCAGAGGCCTCTCCATCCACCGAGGCAAATAACGACGATTTTTTGAAGTTTTGCGAAGAAATAGATTCACCGGAGCACATCTTGGCTCCGGCGGATTTTGTGCATCTGCATAATCACACGCATTACTCACTTCTTGATGGTCTGACTAAAGTGCCGGACCTCATCAAGTATGTCAAAGAAACCGGCATGCAAGCCGTGGCGGTTACCGATCACGGTACTATGTCGAGCCTGATCGAGCTTTATAAGGAAGGTCAATCTGCGGGTATCAAGCCAATTCTGGGTCTCGAAGCCTATGTGGCGGCTAGACATCGCACCGATAAGGATCCCGCGCATGATAAGGTGCGTTATCACATTACATTGCTCGCCATGAATGACCAGGGTTTTGAAAACCTCTGTCGTCTCGCTACCGAAGCGGAAATTAATGGTAAATATTATAAACCTCGTATTGACCATGAAATTATGGAAAAGTACAACGAGGGAATTATCTGCCTCTCGGGTTGTGCAAGCTCGGAAATTTCGGTGCGCCTAAAAAATGGCGACATGGACGGCGCCAGAAAACTAGTTGATTGGTATAAAGAAGTTTATAAAGACCGCTTCTATCTCGAGATGCAAGATCATGGTCATCCCGAATCTCCAACTCACTGGGAAGTGCAAGACCGCATCAATCAAGGCTTACAGCAAATTGCCAAAGAAACCGGTCTCCCGCTCGTCGTTACCTGTGATGGCCACTATTTGAAGCACGAAGATCAGGACGCTCACGAAATTCTCCTCTGTATTGGTACGGCCGCCAATCTTTCCGATCAAAATCGTATGACCTTGAAGGACTTCCAACTTCACGTCATTCCCCCACAAGAAATTATTGATCGTTGGGGTAAAGATTATCCTGACGCTATTAAAAACTCCCGCAAGATTGCCGAACGCTGTGATGTTGACATGAAACTTGGGCGTATCCTGATTCCGAAGTTTCCCGTGCCGGAAGGTGAGACCGATAAAACTTATCTCGATAAGTTGGTTTTTCGTGGCCTGGCTTTTCGCTATGGCGGTAAAACTCAGGAAGAGGTACAAGATTGGTCGGTCGAAGAATGCCGAAAATTATTATCTCCAGAAATTCTTGAACGTATCGATTATGAATTAAGCGTCGTCGACCGTATGGGGTACAATGGCTACTTCTTAATCGTGCAAGACTTCATTATGTGGGGTAAGACCAAGCGTATTATTTATGGCCCAGGTCGTGGCTCTGCGGCTGGTTCCATTCTAGCCTACGCTTTGCGTATTACCGAGCTTGATCCGATGAAATATGGTCTTCTCTTCGAGCGTTTCTTGAATCCAGACCGTATCTCGATGCCGGATATCGATACCGACATTCAGGATACCCGTCGTGACGAGGTGATTGAATATTGTACGGAAAAATACGGCAAGGATCGCGTGGCTAACATCGTCACCTTCGGTAAAATGATGGCTAAAAACGCCGTGCGTGACGTGGCGCGTGTACTCGAAGTGCCCTATGCCGAGGCTGACCGTATCGCCAAACTCGTGCCAGATCCAGTGATGGGTCACCATGTCAAATTAACTGACGCCATCAAAACTGCGCCTGACCTCAAGCATGAATATGAACACAACCCGGTCGCTAAGCGCGTAATTGATTATGCCTCCAAACTGGAAGGAACGATTCGTTCGCACGGTGTGCACGCCTGTGGTGTGGTGATTGCCCCGGATGAATTGGTCAAATTCTTGCCACTTGAAGTTTCCGCCAAGGGTCCACTGGCGACGCAGTATCCATCGACCCAGGTCGAGGAATTAGGTCTACTTAAGATGGACTTCTTGGGCCTATCTAACCTTTCCGTGATTAATAATGCCTTGCGTATGATTCGTAAGGTATATCATGATGACGTCGATCTTTATAGTATTCCGCTCGATGATCAAAAATCTTATGAACTTTTACAACGCGCCGAAACCACTGGTGTTTTCCAGCTTGAATCGGCCGGTATGAAACGCTATTTGAAAGATCTTCGTGCCAGTAGCTTTGAAGATATCATCGCTATGGTGGCCCTTTATCGTCCGGGCCCAATGCAGTTTATTGATTCCTTTATTCGTCGTAAGCACGGGGAAGAACCGATTACTTATCTTCACCCTGGTCTCGAGAATGCTTTGAAATCTACTTACGGTATTTTGATTTATCAAGAGCAGTTCATGCAGATCTCCAAGGAATGGTGTGGCTTTACTGGTGGTCAGGCAGATACGCTTCGTAAGGCGGTGGGTAAAAAGAAGGTCGACCTGATGAATAAGGTGAAGCCAGAGTTTATTAAAGGTGCTCAAGAAGTGGGTGGCGCCACTGAGGAACAGGCCGAAACTTTCTGGTCGCAGCTGCTCGACTTCGCTAACTACTGTTTTAATAAGTCTCACGCCGCGTGTTATGGTTTGGTGGCTTATTGGACCGCCTATCTCAAGGCGCATTATCCAGATGCCTTCATGGCTGCACTGATGACTTCCGATATGCGCTGGACTGACCGTCTAGCCATCGAGATTGCTGAATGTAAGCGCATGGGTATCAAGGTGCTTGGTCCAGATATTAATCAATCATATTCCGACTTCGGTATCGTGGGCGGCGAAAATACTATTCGTTTCGGGTTAGCCGCGATTAAAAGTATGGGTAAGGCCCTGGTCGAAGAAATCGTCATTCCGGAACGTGACAAAAACGGTCCGTTCAAGTCGGTCTGTGATTTTGCGGCTCGTGTCGACGGTTCCAAATTCAATAAAAAATCCTGGGAATCCGCTATTAAGACTGGCGCCTTTGATCGCTTCCATAATCGTACCAATCTTCTTTTTAATCTTGAAGACATTCAGGCTTATGGCGCCAAAGTCCAAAAAGATAAGGCCTCTGGTCAAACCGACCTCTTCGGTATGATGGGTGACGCCGGCTCGATCCCAGAGCCAGTCATTCAACCATCGCCTACTCAAGTTTCCGAAAAAGACCAACTTCTCTGGGAACGTGATTTGATGGGGCTCTACCTTTCGGCACACCCGCTAGATAAATACGACACTTATTTCGAAGAGCAAACCCATCCTTTCACTCTAGTTACTCCGGAAAATGACGGCAAGCAAGTGATTGTGGGCGGTATTATTACCAATATTCGTACCATTCTCACGAAATCCAATACCAAAATGGCCTTCGTGAAGATTGAAAGTAAGACGTCTGAACTCGAATTCTTAGTCTTCCCGAAAACCTACGAAGAATATAGTGACCGTCTCGCAGTTGATAATGTGATTAAGGTTACTGGCCGTATTAACGCTAAAGATAAGGACGGTAATATTACCTCTGATGTGAAAATCATTGCTGATTCCATCTCGGTTCTTTCTGATGACAAACTTTCTTCCTACGAGTCTACCGGTACGCACCTAGCTGATCCAGCCGAGGCTCCAAAAAAGGAGTTCCGCCGTCGTAAACCAGCTGGTGAAGAAACTGCCAAACCAAAGTCTACCTATGTCCCAACCGTCACGATTTCAAAGCCGGCCGCTAAGAAAAACGATTCTGACAAATCCGCATCTGATACCAAGTCAGGCACTACCGCTAAGTCAAACAAGCCTGCAGCTACTAAATCTGCTCCCGCAAAATCTGAGGATGCTAAGTCTGCTACTGTAGGGTCTACTAAAACTACCACTACGTCGGAAGAATCCGAAGTCCCGAAGCGCATCATTGCTCCCGAAGCCGATCCTCGTAGCCTTAAGCTTTTTGTTTTGGTGGAGAATCCCCAAAATACTGCCACGCTCACTTCGATTCGTGAACTTTGTGATGAATCACCAGGTTTTTCGGAAATTATTCTCGTACTCAAAGACGGCGATATTAAAAAACCGCTCCGCATGCCATTCCGCATCGAAGCTAGTCCAGAGTTGATTTCTGGCCTCAAAGATCTAGTCGGTGAAAATTCTGTGGTCCTAAAATAGTAGTTGGCCGACAAAAATTCATTCACCAAAATCAAACCAGAATTATTCCATAATTCAACTACAAAAATTAAAAAGCCTATGCTAAAATAATACTAATGAAAAAGGGTGGTCATGAATAAACTTGCGAAGTTTTTGAATGCGCATATTTCTGGTCTTGTCACTGATAAACCGGAGATTCTTGCAGCATATTCGCGTGATATGAGCGTCTTGGAAATGATGCCGCGCTTTCTTTGCATTCCGAAAACTGCAGAAGACATTCAGTTTATCTTGCGTTTTAGTGCTAAATTAGCCAAAAAGGGATACAAACTGCCAATTGGTGTACGCGGCGCCGGTCTCGACACTACGGGTGCCGACCTGACTGACGGTCTCTTAATTTCCATGGAAAAATTTAACACCATCGAAGAAATTGACACTCGTGAAAGTCTAGTACGGGTAAAAGCTGGCATCACCCTCGGTGAATTAAACGATGCACTGGCACTCTTCGGCCTAGAACTTCCTGTAGTGGCCTCTAGAAAACAGACCATCGGTGGCCTAATTTCCACCGCTCTCATCGATGAGGCCGCCAAAAAATACGGCAGCATCTATTATTTCACTGATCGTATCGAAGTAGTTTTACCAAATGGTGAAATTTTCCAGACTACTAGCCTGACTAAGCGTGGTATTAAATTGGCTCAGTTGAAAGCAGATGATCAAAACGCCAAAACCAATACCACCATCTATGACTTGACTGAGAAAAATCAGGCAGTAATCGCCAAAATTCGTGAATCCGTCCATAATCGCTCCGGTTATCGTATGGTGACCGAGGTAAACCGCGAAAATAAGCCGTTCGATGTGCTGCCAATTTTCTTTGGCGCCCAAGGTACTCTCGGGGTTATTACAGAGGTAATTTTAAAGGTTCAGCCAATTCAATATCACACTCGCCAGTATGTTTTTGAATTTACTTCAATTAATCAAGCCCTCGCCTTTTCTGAAAAAGCCAAAGAGCTTGAACCGCGTACCATGAATCTTTATGACGGTCGCATATTTAAGACTCTCGAGAGCCTCGGCCGCAAGGCAAAATTACTCGAGTCAAATACTGCCACCGCTCAATCTACCGCCAAATTTTATATCTATCTAGATTTTGCCGAAAACTTCTTCCGTATTAGAAAGATTGACCGCGAGATTGAAAAATTACGTCCCTTGGCCGATAAGTCCTACGTCGATCAGGAAAAATACAAAGCCGATTTTAATAATTTTAATTTTGGCCTCAAATTATACCTCAATAGTCACGATACAGCAGAAAAACTCGCCATCGTCGATAAGACTTCGATTCCAGCCGAAAAATTGCCAGATTTTCTGCGTAATCTGCAGCCTCTTGAACAAAAATTCCATCAAAACCTACCTGTTTTTGGCTCACTTCTCACCGATCTTTACTCGATTCGACCAGAATTTGATCTTAGCGACATTTTGAATCGCAAAAATCTTATATTCTTCTTGCAATCATACGCCAAAAACGTTTACGAAATAGGTGGCTCACTCTCAGGTGGTTTTGCCGAAGGTCGCACCTTGAGTGTAATCACTAGCACGCGGACTGATCAGGAAATTAAAGAATTTTATCATCAAATTCGCCAAACCTTCGACCCCGACAATATTATGTCTCCTGGGGTCAAACAGGGTGCTACACTGACCAATTTTGTACGTCATCTACGTGAAGCTCCATTGATCGGTTTTATTGAGTATTAAGCTTGTGGTTTTCCACAGCAAATGTTGTAAATATAACTATTTCTCGATATGTTATAATTAGGGCATGAAAGTTACTACAAAGAATATATCTGAGACCAAGGTGGAAATTACCGTTACTCTAGATAAGAATGATTTGCAGACTGCCAAAGAACAGGCTGTAGCTCGTCTTGCTAAGGAAGTTAATGTTCAGGGCTTCCGTAAGGGTAAAGTTCCTGCCGAAATTGCTGAAAAGCATATTAATCCTAATGACCTCGCTTCTACTACTGCTGACATTGCTGTTCGTCGCACTGTACCGCTCGCTTTTTCAGAGGCTAAGAAGGCTCCATTGATGATTCCTAACGTGGAAATTACCAAATTCGTCCCTGATGAGACTCTTGAATACAAGGCTGAGGCTGATATCTTGCCAGACATTAAACTCGGTGATTTCAAAAAATTGAAAGTTAAACGTGAAGACATCGCAGTTAAAGAAGCTGACGTGATGGACGTAGTCGCTCGCGTGCGTGAGGCTTATGCTGAAAAGGCTCCAGTCAAACGTGCTGCTAAGATGGGCGACGAAGTAGTGATTGATTTTGAAGGCTCTCTCGATGGCGTGAAATTCGAAGGTGGTGCCGCCAAAGATTTCAAGTTAAAACTCGGTTCTCATGCCTTTATTCCAGGTTTTGAAGAGGGAATCGTTGGCCACGAAACTGGTGACCGCTTCGACCTCGAACTTACCTTCCCTAAAGATTATCACGCGGAAAATCTTGCCGGCAAGAAAACCGTTTTTAACGTTCTCGTTAAGCAAATCAATGAATTTAAGCTTCCAGAACTCGATGATGAATTTGCCAAAAAATGTGGTCCGTTCGAAACTTTTGATGCTTTGAAGTCCGATATTGAGAAAAATCTCACTGAGCAAAACCGCGTCAAGGCTGACGAAAAATTCAAAGATGATCTTGTTGAAGCTCTTGTTAAATCAAGCAAGGTTGAAGCACCAGCTATTCTAATCGAAGACCAAATCCGCTTCATCCGCCAAGATATGGAACAAAATGCCAAGGCCCAAGGTTTTACTCTCGAAGATTACCTCAAGCAAAGCGGCCAGACTGAAGAGGAATGGATGAAAGAAGTTAAGACTCTCGCGGAAAAGCGTGTCAAGGCCTCTCTTGTACTTCAAATTCTCGCTCGCAATCAAAAAATCGAAGTCGAAGACGAGATTGTAGAAGCTAAGATTAATGAGCTCAAAGAAGTTTATAAAAAATCTAAAGAAGCTCTCGAAAGCTTGAAGAATCCTAATGTCCGCCAAGACATTAAGAATCGCCTTACTATCGAGAAAACCCTGAACTTCCTCGTCCAAGAAAATTCTAAGTAAAGCTCGAAATTAATCTCGAAATCAAAAAATAACCCCGACCGCAACCGGGGCTATTTTTTGTGTTCAAATAAAAATTTCATCTATCTATATGGTGTGTAGTGGAATTTATAACGATTACTTTTTAAATATTGAGCAATAAAGAAATAGCGGTATTAAATATTTCTTGATTATTTCGCTCAAGTGGAAGTTTTACATTTCCATCCACGGAATCATCGCCAATCAAAAATTGAAAGAACTTTACGTCTCGATATTTGGCTAATGCAAGTAAAGCAGAGAGTTCCATATCGACGCCGAGGCAGCCACGCTCTTGCATTAATTTTACTTTACCGTAAGTTTCACGATAAACGGCGTCCGTGGTCCAGATTTTACCCTCTATTGTGGTTAAAACAGTTTTATCGAAGATTGTTTTTACCTTCTGCAGAAGCGACTTATCCACCTCAATTTCATCAGAATCTGGCAGATAGTGATAACTAGTTCCTTCTTCGCGATATGCAGCGGTCGGAAGAATAATCGTATTTTTTGCAATATTTTTGTCTAGTCGACCACAAGTACCGAAAGCAACAAACTTTTTTATACCACTAGCGATCAAAAGTTCCATATCGCAAACACTTCCAGCTGCGCCAGTCGCAGGTGAAACCAATAGAATTTTTTCACCATCCACATTAAGATAGCGATAGGTGTTAAAAATTCTGCCATAAGTGTTCTTGGCAGAAAAAGTTGCAAGATTTTTATTCGTCAAAACATAATCATCCCAGATCTCATCATCAAAAATCAAGAGACATTTATCTGGTTTAGCATCGAGCTTAAGGTCACATGGTCCGAAAATAGTTTCTGAAGATGAGTCATAGATTATCATACTCTTATTATATTGCAACAGTTCGTAAAATACATAGCTAAGTCTTATTATGGTATGACTTTCCACTCTAATCCTTCAAGGTGTTGCACTTGAGATATTAATTTAGGATTATGATTGACATTTAACCATAAATGTTATATAATGCAACCAGATTCTGATATTCAGAGAGAAACACATGTTACTGCTCTGGATAGGCCAGAGTAGTTTTTTAGAAAAGAGGTATTATATGAAAAAGACTATTGTTCTAGTAACTATGTTGGCCGTAGTAGCTTTTGCTACGAATGTTTTTGCAACCGAAGCTGAGGCTGGTGTCCTAGGCTTAAAACCTAGCGCTAACCAAGGCGTTACTCAGTCTAGTGGCAATACTAGCACAACGAACACGGATGTTCAAAACGTGCAGTATGACACTAGTAAATACCAGTTCCCAGCCCAGCAATTGAAGGCTGAGAATAAGACCTTTGATGCCACTGACTGGCATCTCTACCAGCGCTTCGATAATGGTCAACTGATGTATTATCAGTGGGCCGAAGATACAGGAAATATCGTTGAGGAAGGTCGTTATAATTCTAGCGGCCAAGGTAAAAAATATGGCATTGAAGGGCTACGTGCATTGGAGCCTTTTTATGTAAGCTCAAGAAGTTCGGAGAGGGAAATCCCAGAGTGTCCAGAAGTAGATGGCTATCGTGCTGTTTATCCAGATAAGATTGTAGTCTTTGAATCCAAGAGAACCGATCCATTTGGGATGCGGATTCAAATTGATACTCCGGTATTCTCAAACCCTGCTTTAACTTATAGTCAAGAGATGTCTGTTATTTTACCCGTTGATCCTGACGCTGGATTTATTAAATGGGAAGCTTATGAACTTAAGCAGAGATATGAATTTCAGGCTAAGGCTAGAGCAGAAGGTAAGTTACAACATGTCTATGAAATGGTTTTCTACTCTCAGAAGCGTGACGTTACCAATGTACGTCTCTATCGGGAAAATCAGAATGAGGTACTCTTCATTTCTGCCGATCAGCTTGATAAGTTAAGACAGATGCTTCAGTTTACTTCTACTAGATCTTTTGGTGAGATACATAGGGAAATTAAAAACTATGGATTTATTGAACCATACGAAGGACGTAGAATGCTCTATTGATACTTCTTTAAAACCACCCAATACGGGTGGTTTTTATTATTTCTAATGTGTTATACTATAAGCATTATGGGAGGCAAAATAATTAAAACTGTAAGATCAACTACGGTAATAATTGGATTTATTTTCTTATCGTTATTATTCATTAACTCCAGCGTATATGGGGAGGGTGGTAAGCATGAGGTTACTCACGGCAATGATGCTGGTGCTCTCAAGAAATGTAAAGCTGGCGGCACCTGCTATACGAAGCGAAATGGCGAATATAGTGGTTTAGCCTGGTTTTATTATGATTTTGAGGCAAATGGAGTTTCAGATGAAAAGAGGGATACTTTTACTTTCCGAGATCTTTTAAATAATAGAAAACCTGGTTTTCCGGTAGATAATTCTTTAATGCCAGGAGTGAATCCAAATACTAGAATGTCTTGTAAAAATTCTCGTGGTGTCTATATTTTTGGTTATCCGCTTTATCAAAAAACTGGTAATGGATATCGCAGTACTGGTGGAATTATGTTCCCCCAGAAATACTCTGAATTATTTAGTGGTGGCGTCTATCATGATGGCACTCCAATTGATGGAATTGTTAAGGATGATATTGCTCATATGGATTATAATGGTACGTCTGTCGGTATGCCATCTGCAGAATATGAAGCACAATGGCAAACTCACGATGTTTCTTGGTTCTGTAGTCGCCAGACCATTGATCCTATCAAAAAAGAAGACGACTCAGATAAAACCAAGCCGCCTATTACCGCTCAAACCACCTGTTCTCAACTATCCGGTACTTTTGGCGCCTATTACAAAGGAAACAC